>JAFAGU010000069.1 GCA_019237595.1 Betaproteobacteria bacterium
TCCTGGCGTCCAGTGACAGCAGCTACGTGACCGGGACGGAATTGTTCGTCGACGGCGGCTTTGCGCAGGTTTAGGACGCCGCGAACTCCCTTGTGCCCCAAGAAGTCTCGTGGACGTCTTTCACGAAGAAAACGCCGTGCCCCTTTAGCGCCGCCGCCCTCGGACGGTTGGCTTACGTCACTCTACGCCGCCATACGCCGTCATCGGTGGCCTTCATGCCTGACATCGTGGCCATCCGCCCGCATGTGGTGGTCCGATTCAGCGTGCGGACGCTCCCAAGGCCGGCCGCCACCGCGGTGATATCCAATTCGTCCGCCCCATTGGCCGTACCAGCAGCCCTCGCAATACGTCGGTGAATAGTAGTAAGGGTCGTTCGGATCATAGACGACGCCAGGAACTGGACCTGCGACCTGAACCGGAACCGCGGGTTGTACAACGCATGAAGTCAATGCGATTGCAACCAAAAGCATCGGCAGACGAAAAGTCACGTAGCCTCCTCGTGTGGCATTAGAACGTAGTCACCCAACATACTGTCCGATTTGGCTGCTTGCAGCCATCGTGCAGCATCGGACAACTCGCTGAGGTGGGGACGAAACCGGCGTTCGGGTATGCTGGTTCGATCCATCGGGAGGCCGCATGTCCGCATACGAGCTGGCGCAGTTGAATATCGCAAGGATGAAGGAGCCGCTGGAGTCGCCAGGGATGGCGGATTTCGTGGCGAATTTGGAGGGGATCAACGCGCTCGCGGAGGGCTCACCGGCATTCGTGTGGCGGCTACAGACGGAGGAGGGGGATGCGACGGCGCTGAGGCCGCTTGGCGAGGAGACGCTCGTCAACGTTTCGGTCTGGAAGGACGTCGCGTCGCTCAATTGGTATGTCTACCAGTCGGCGCACGTGGAGATCATGCGCCGGCGGAAGGAGTGGTTCGAGCGGACGAAGGAGGCTTACGTCGTGCTCTGGTGGGTGCCCAAGGGGCACCGGCCGACGGTCGCCGAAGCGATCGCGAGGCTCGAGCTCCTGCGCGCGAAGGGCCCGACTCCCGAGGCGTTCACATTCCGCCAGGCTTTCGCGGCGCCCGACGCGGAAGAGGCGCGGAAGCCCTTCGCGTTCGGAGACGAATGCCCGGCGACTTGAGGCGGCGATTCGCCGCCGGGCCTTGCGCTACGCCGACTCCGCTTCGGTGACGCAGGCCTGCTCGTAGCGCCCGGCGCCCATGTCGGCGCCTTCGAAGATGCCGTGCTCGGCGATCCACTTGAACGATTGCTCGTACACGTCCTTCGTATAGGGCTCGAAGACGATGCGCTCGCCCGGTCCCCAGCGCCGCGTGTCCATCTGGTCCTGGAAGCGGTCGGGAAACTCGTGGCGATAGTGGTGCGTGTGGAGCTCCGGGCGCAGGTCGATGTCGCGCTGCGCGCGGCGTAGCGCGCGGAAGTACTTGCGCACGTCCTCCATGTCCGGCGTGCCGGTGAGCATCGTGGCGATCATGAAGGTCGTGTCGACCACCTTGCGGAAGCCGAGCTGCTCGAGGAAGTAGTACGGGCCGCTGAAGAGCGCCGCGGCGGGCGTCTTGCGGTCGATGAGGTTCTCGAGGCGGCCGAAGAGGATGCCTTCCGAGAACGAGAGGTTGATGTCCTCTGGCTTCAGGTATTGCTCGAGCGCCTGCATGGTCGAGTAGTGGCTGCCCGACTGGAAGCCCACCGAGATCGGCACGCCCTTCAGGTCCTCGGGCGTGCGGATGTCGGATTCCGGCGGCACGAACACCGCGGCCGGCGCCACCGAGTAGGCGTCGGCGTAGAGCTTGCCGTGCCCCTTGGACGCGGCGACGTTCACGGTCCAGTGGCAGGCGCAGCTGACGTTCGCCTCGAGGCCCTTCTCGATGTTCTGGAACGCGCCGGACTTGTTGGGCGTCTTGTGCGTCTTCCAGATGCCCTTGAACTCGTAGTCGAGCCCTTCGGCCTTGAAGTAGCCCTTCTCCTCGGCGACCCACTCGTGCAGCCTGAAGTGGGGGGCGATCACGAATTTCTGTTTGCTCATGACACCGCCTTCAGTTTTTCCGGAGGATTCATTTCCTCATCGATCCGTTTCTGGAGCGTGCGGCGGAAGTGCGCGAGGGGCGCATCCGACACGATGCCGTGGAACTTGAAATCGGGGTCGGCGTCGAGCATCTCCTGCTGCCCCTCGATGATGAACTTGTCCTCCATGAACCCCGCCACCATGCTGTCGCGCAGGGAAAGCGCGATCGTCGGGTCGTCGAGGTCGTGATCGTGGAGGTAGTTCCAGAAGAAGTGCGTGCTCTTGCGCGTCTCCGGCGTGAAGAACTGGCAGTTCCGGTATTCCTTCGCGCCCTCGCGGTTGCCCTTCTCGAGGCCAAGGCCGGCGGGCGCGAAGAGCGATTCCAGGAAAAATATGCCCGGCACGTACATGCGTCCGATGTTGCGCCGGTCGACGTGCGAGACGCCGCGCCAGAACTTGTTGAGGAACGGCGGCATCGGCGCGTTCATGTGCCAGCGCTCGACGCGGAAGCCGTCGTCGAGGCGCTCGATCGCGAGCGGCTTCGACTTGTAGGCGTACTCCTCGCTGCCGCCCAGCGTCTTGGTGTGCACGAAGGCGAGGTGCGCGAAATCCGAGAGGTTGTCGACGATCAGCCGGTAATCGGCCTTGTAGTGCATGTAGTCCGGTACGCCGCGCCACTTCGGGTTCTGGAGATACTCGATATCCAGGATCAGCGAAGCATCGGCCTTGGCCGCCTCGCCCATCCAGACCCAGACGATTCCCTGCTTCTCGACCACGGGGTAGCTCCGTACGCCGAGGCCCTTCGGGATGTTGTCCTGGCCGGGAATCTGGATGCACTTGCCGGCCGGGTCGAACTTGAGGCCGTGGTACATGCAGCGGATGTCGTCGCCCTCCATGCGCCCGTTGGAGAGCTTCGCGCCCCGATGGCAGCAGCGGTTGTCGAGCGCGACCACGCGGCCGCTCTCGCCGCGGTAGAGCAGCATTGGCTCCTCGAGGATCGTGCGGGCGAGGAGCTTCCCGTCGATCAGCTCGTGATTCCACGCCGCCATGTACCAGCAGTTCTTCAGGAACATGAGTCTTCCCCCTCACATTAACCGGAAGCAATGGCCGCATTGTCCATGATTCTGGACAATCTGCCCCACGGGACTGGAACGGCGGCGCTGCGCGGGACCAGGATCGAGGCCTAGGCCTCGTCCTCGCGAATCAGGTCCATGCACCTGAGGAACACGCTATCCGGCGGTCGGCCGATGCCGTTCAGCCAGTTCTCGACGGAAGCGACGTCGACGCCGAGGTAGGCTGCGAGCCGGTGCTCCCCGCCGAGCTTCTTGCACGCGTCGTGCAGGCAGCGGATGTAGATGTGAGAGTTCTTGTGCGTCGACGGGCAAATATCTTGCATCGGCGCATCATCTCCCAGGCCTCTCCCCGGGCTGTGTAGTGCCACTCCACTTTAATTCGTAGCGGAAATGGCTACGCGCTCAATGCCGCCGCAGCGCGGTGGCTTCGATCTCGATGCGGATGCGCTCTTCCAGGAGGCCGGCGACGAGCATCGTCGCCGCGGGGCGGACGTCGCCCAAGTAGCGGCCGAGGATGGGCTTGCACTGCTCGAAGTCCTCGCGCCTCGACAGGATGTAGCGCACGCGCACGATGTCCTTCAGCGTCGCCGAGGCCTGCCCGAGCGCCGCGGCGATGTTCTTGAGGCATTGCTCGCACTGCGCGGCCGCGCTTTCGGGAAGCGTCATCGTCGCGTAGTCGAAGCCCGTCGTGCCGGAGACGAAGATCCAGTCGCCGTCCACGACGGCGCGCGAATAGCCGATCTCCTTCTCGAAGGTCGAACCGGAAGAAACGAGGCGACGGCTCATGCGGGCTCCCTGGGTGCTTTCTTCAAGTAGCGCTTCCCGATCGCGCGCCACGGCAGGCGAAAGGCGATGCCGGCCTCGCGCAGGACCCACGCGACGAAGGTGTTGCTGTTCGGACCCGGCCAGGCGCGGTAGCGGTCCCGGTACGGATACGCGGTTGTACAGGAAAAAAGCACTTTCGAGATGCGAACTGCTTCGTCGCCGCGCCATTCGCACATCGTGCGCGCCGGCCCGCCGCCGACGCCGGCGTCCGCCGGCTTGAGGTCGCGATGCAGGTGGCCGAAGCTCGTGCCGCCCGCGTCGCGCGACTGCCAGACTTCCCAGCGGCGGCACTCGCCCGCCGCCTCGTCGAAGACGACGAACCAGTAGTGATCCGCGACGAGCCCGACGAAGGGCACGCTCGCGTAGCGGAGCTCGACCTTCAGCGCCCGGGCGGCGGCGAGGCCGGGACCGTCTTCCAGCCTTCGGCGCACTGCGTCACGTAGGGGTAGTAGTTCTTCTGCGATTCGCAGTAGTACCAGTTGCCCGGCGCGCTGGCCGCCGGACCGGGCGCCGGCGCCGGCGCGGCGGGCGCGGGCGCCGCCGCCTGCGAAGGATCCATCGGCG
>JAFAGU010000258.1 GCA_019237595.1 Betaproteobacteria bacterium
TCGGCGGTGTAGTAGAAGTTGGTGCCGACCCAGAGATTCTCGCGGATCTCGGGCGCGAGCTGGATGAGCTCCTCGACCCCGGAAGACCAGCTCATGATGAGCGGCACCTTCGGCGTGAGGCCGAAGTTGAACACCTCTCGCGCGCCCGCGACCGCGTCGCCGCCGAAGTTCACCATCGCGACGACGTCGGGCTTGTTCGCCGCCGCCTTCTGCACGTAGTTGGAGAACTCGCGTTCGCCGAGCGGATGGCGGTCGGCGCCGACGAACTCGAGCCCGTGCGCCTTGCCGACCTCCTTGATGTATTTCTCCACCGACCAGCCGAAGGCGTAGTCGGCGACGAGGAGGTGCCAGCGCTTCGCCTTCGGGTTCGCCTTCATGAAGTTGTCGACCACCGTCTTCGCCGCGGTGTAGGGGCTGGCCGCCCACTGGAACGAGTAGCGGTGGCAGCGGCTTCCGGAGATGTCCTCGGTGCCGCCGCTGAAGAGATGCACGACCTTCTTGCGCTTGGCGACTTCCGAGACCGCGAGCGCAACGCCCGAGGACCACGGGCCGATCATGAAGCGTGCGCCTTCGCCGTCGATTGCTTCTTCCGCGCGGCGCGTGGAGGTGCCGGCCTGCGTAGCGCCGTCGCGCGTGACGTACTTGATGGGCCGCCCGAGCACCTGCATCCCGCGCTCCTCGAGCGCCATGCGCATGCCGCGGTCGTTGAGCGGGCCGACGTCGGCGAACGCGCCGGTCTGGTCCCACAGGCCGAGGATCACGATCTCCTTAGGCTGCGAGCGCACGATGGCCGGAAAGCCGAGGCCGGCCGCCGCGGCCGCCCCGCCGAGCTTGAGCACGTCCCTTCTCTTGAAGCTCATCGTTTCTCCTCCCATGGATTCCATAGAGACATGCTACCCCGCGAGCCGCTTGACGAGGCGGTACAGGAATTCGCGCCCGTCGTAGAGCGCCTTCTGCGTGATGCGCTCGTCCAGCCCGTGCGCGCGGTAGTCCGCACCGTCGATGAACATCCCCGACACGCCGTAGATCGGCATGCCTAGGTTGCGCAGGAAGCGGCTGTCGGTCGCGCCCGTGCTCATGGACGGGATCACCGGGATGCCGGGCCACATCTCCTGCGTCACCGCCTCGACCGCGCCCATCACGTCCTTGCGCAGGGGCGAGGCCGGGCTCGCGAGCGGCGGGTTTGTCTGCTTGATCTCGATCTTCGGCCCGAGCACGGCGCGGAGCTCGCGGTCGATGGCCGCCGCGTCGTCGTTCGGCAGGATGCGGCAGTTCACCGTCGCCGAGGCCGACTGCGGCAGCGCGTTGTCGGCGTGGCCGCCCATGAGCCGCGTCGCGACGCACGTGGTGCGAAGCTGGGCGTTGTAGAAATTGTTCTTCGACAGGCGGTCGATCTGCGCGTCGGTCGCCTCGCCCACGCCCACGGCGCGCATGTCGGCCTGGACGCCGGCGTCGCTCGAGAGTCCAGCGCTCTTCGCGAAGTACTCGCGGGTCACCTCGCCGACATTGGGCGGGAAGCGGTGCTTCGCGAGGCGGTTCAGCGCCTCGGCGAGCGTGTAGATCGCGTTTTCCGGGTCGGGCAGCGAGCTGTGGCCGCCGGGATTGCGCACGAGGAGCTGGTAGGTGGTGTACATCTTCTCGGCGACCTGGACCTGGTTGAGCACCGGCTTGCCGTTCCGCAGGTCGCCGCGCCCGCCTTCGTTGAGGCCGAGCTCCGCGTCGAGGAGCTCGCGGCGGTTGTTGACGATCCAGTAGACGCCGTTCGAGGGCACGTCGCCGCGCTCCTCGTCCGCGGTGAGGGCGAGGATGATGTCGCGCTTGGCCTTGAAGCCCTCGCGCTTGAGCTGCGACAGGATCGACACGAAGGAGGCCGCCATGGCCTTGTCGTCGATCGAGCCGCGCGCCGTGAAGAACCCGTTCGTCTCCTGGAGGACGAACGGATCGGTCTGCCAGTCGTTCCGCAGCGCCTCGACGACATCCAGGTGGGCGAGGAGCAGCAATGGTTTCCTGCTGCCGTCGCCCTTCATGCGCAGGACGAGATTCCCTTTCTTGGGGAAAGGCTCGAG
>JAFAGU010000262.1 GCA_019237595.1 Betaproteobacteria bacterium
AGCTCCGGGCTGATTCCGGCCGGATCGCCGATGGCAAGGGCAATGACGGGCTTGGCCATTTGGGCTCCTAGGGCCTGCCGACCGCGAGCCGCGGAATCCAGGTGGTGAGCCACGGCATATAGGTAATCATCAGCAGCGTGACGGCAAGCGGCAAGTAGAACGGGATCATCGCCTTCAGGACGTCCTTCACCGAGATGCGCGCGATGTCGGCGACGAGGTAGAGGGCGAGGCCCATTGGCGGAGTGAGAAGTCCAATCATGAGGTTGAAGACGACCACCATGCCGAGGTGCACGGGATCCACCCCTGCCGCAACCAAAGGCTTGGCAATGATCGGCGCCACGACGAGGATCGCCGTCGTGCTGTCCAGGAACATCCCGACCAGCAGAAGCAGGAGGTTCACGACGAAGAGCAGCACGTACGGATTGGTGGAGATCGCCAGCATCGCCGAGGTGAGCTTTTGCGGGACGCCTTCCACGGCCAGGATCCAGCCGAAGAGAGCCGCCACGGAGACGATGAGCAGGATCGCTGCCGACGCCCGGACCGTTTCGTAGCCGGCATCGACCAGTCCCTTCCAGGTCAGGTCGCGGTAGAACACGCTGCTGATCACGATCGCGTAGAGAACGGTTACGGAAGCGATCTCCGTCGGCGTGAAGTAGCCGAGCAGCATGCCCACGGTAAGGATGACCGGCGCGAAAATCGCCGGCGCCGCCGGGACGAAATCGCGCCACAGCTCGCTGCTCGTCGGCCAGCGCTCGGCGCGCGGGAATTCGCCTCGGCGCGCGAGCCAGGCGGCCATCAGCATCAGCATAGCGGTGCAAAGCAGCCCGGGGAGGATTCCTCCGAGCAGCAGCTGAATCACCGAAGCGCCCGTGACCGTGCCGTAGATGATGAGCGGGATGGAAGGCGGGAAGATCGGCCCGATGATGGCCGACGAACCGGTGACCGCCGCCGAGAAAGGCACCTGGAAGCCCTTCTTGCGCATCTCGTCGATCTCGATCCGCCCGAGGCCGCCGATGTCGGCGAGCGCGGACCCCGACATGCCGGAGAAGATCAGGCTTCCGAAGATGTTGACCTGCGCGAGCCCTCCCGGGAGCCGCCCCACTGCAGTGTCGGCGAAGCGGTAGATGTGCGCCGAGATGCCGGCCGAGGTCATCAGGCTTCCGACGAAGAGGAAGACCGGAACCGCGACGAGGGGAAATGAGTCGAGCGCGTACAGGATGCGCTGCGCGACGAGATCGATCGGCAAGTCCTTGACGAAGACGTACACGAGGCACGGGATCGCAATTGCCAGCACGACCGGAAAGCCGAGCAGGAAGAGCCCGACGAAGGCAAGCACCACGACGAATCCGTCCAAGATCGACCCTAGGTAAGAACGGTGTGCTTTTCGTCCGGGCGTCGGTTGTGCCAAGTGTGGGCGAGCGTCACGCCGGTCTCGAGCACGAGGAGCAGCGATCCGACCGTGAGCGGCGCCATGAAGAGCCAGAAGGGCATCTCCATGACCGGCGTCACGCTATTCATGTTGCGCGAGATCGTGACGAGCGACGCCACGAAGAAAATACCGAACACCACGACGCCGGCGAGCTCGACCATAAGCTGCAGCACCCAGCGGGGCCTTGGCGGAAGGAAAATCTGGAATTCTTCCATCCGGATCTGCCCGCCCTGCTGCGTCACGTAGGACGCGGCGAGGAACGCGAGCGCGATCATGAAGTAGCGCGTCATCTCCTCGGCGCCGGCCATGGGAAGGTTGAACACCCCGCGCATCGTGATCTGCGCGAGCGGCGTGATCACGACCGCGGCGAGGAGCAGCAAGCTCGCCACGCGCACGGCTTTCCTCAGGACTCGCACTTACTTGACGGCTCGGATCTGGTCGATGTACCTGCCCCACTCCGGGAAGTCCTTGTTCACCTGCGCGAGCACGGACTTCCTGAACCCCTCGACGTCGAGCCCGTCCTTGGGCTCGACGAAGACCATTCCCTTCGCCTCGAGGTCCTTCCGGTATCTGGCAGCGCTGTCGCGGTCCCAATCGAGCGTTTTCTTCCCCACCTCGATCATCGTGCTCTCCAGGATCTGCCGATCGGCGGCGGGAATCTTCTGGTAGACCCCCTCGTTCATGAACACCGCGAGCACCGACTGCATGTGGCCGGTGAGCATCACGTACTTCTGCACCTCGTAGAGCTTGAGGGTGTAGATGTTCGCGAGCGGGTTTTCCTGGCCGACCACGAGGCCCGTCGCCAGGGCGGTCGCGAGCTCCGAGACCTCGACGGGCGTGGCGACGGCGCCCATGCCGGTGAGCATCGACGACCACAGCTTGATCGGCACGCCGCGGTATTTCCGGCCCTGCATGTCCTTGATCGAGAGCACCTTCTCGTTCGAGGTCAGGTGCCGGGTGCCCTGGAAGAGGCTCCCGACGATGCGCATGTTCCCCTTCTGCACCAGCTCCTGGTTGATCTCGCGCAGCGTCGGCGAGAGCGCCGGGTCGGTCGCGCGCAGGCTGTGCTCCGGGTCGCGGTACATGAACGGCGTATTGAAGACGGCGGTGCTCGAGACGATGCGGCCCAGCGAGCCGAAGTCGTGATGCCCCATGGAGATCGCGCCCGAACGCACCCCATCCACCATCTCGTTCACGCCTCCGAGCTGCGAATTGGCGAACACCTGGATCTCGATGCGCCCGTTCGTGCGCTCCCTGACGAGCTTCGCCACCTCGTCGGCATAGAGGGTCTGGGGCGCATTCGCCACGCCGACGTGCGCGTAGCGAAGCTTGGTCTGCGCCCCGGCCGCCAAGGCGATCGAGGCGACAAGGACCGCCGTGACACGAGCGAGAAGCTTCATTTTTTGCCCTCCCTTTCATAGAGCTTGAGGATCGCGCCCGAATCCAGCTCCGAGTAGCCGAGATGGACGAGCATGCGGTAGAGCGACAGCGCTTCGCCCATCATCGGCACCGGCGCCTTCATGGAGCCGGCAAGCTCGTTCACCATCTCGAGGTCCTTCAGGAGCTGCCGGGCGTAGCCTTGCGGCGCGAAGTCGCGGCGGGCCATGCGGGGATACAGCCGCTGCAGGAGCGCGCCGTCGGCATAGCCGCCGGCGAGGCATTCCGGGATGCGCGCCGGATCGATCCCCGCCGCTTCGGCGAGGACGATCGCCTCCGCCATGACGGCGTGGCCGCAGCCGACGATGAGCTGGTTGATCATCTTGGCGACGAGTCCGCTCCCGGGCGGCCCCATCGCGGTAAAGCGTGCGGCGACGTCCTTCATCAGCGGCCGAATCCGCTCGATGTCGCCCGGCTCGCCACCCGCCATGACCGTCAGCGCGCCGCTCCCCGACGCGGGCGGCCCGCCGGAGACCGGCGCGTCCACCCATCCACAGCCCGTTTGCGCCTTCAGCCTCGCCGAGAAATCGCGGCCCTGCTCCACCTTGATCGTGGAGAAGTCCACGAGGAGCTGCGGCGGCTTCAATGCGCTTGCCACCCCGCCTTCTCCAAAGACAGCCGCCTCCACCGCATAGGGAGTGGGGAGGTTGAGAAGAACGATCTCCGCGCCGCGGCAAACATCGGCCGGAGAGCTTGCCGACCTCGCGCCGAGGGCTTCCGCCGCTTCGACCCGTTCGGCGACGATGTCGTACGCAGCGACGGAATGACCCTTGGATAGCAGATGCTTCGTCATGGGCAAGCCCATGAGCCCTACGCCGACGTAGCCGAGGTTCATGCCGCGATCCCGTAGATGCGCACTGCGTTGCCCGCGAAAAGCGCGCGCCTCTCCGTCGTCGAAAGATCACGCGTGATGGCAAGGAAGGCATCGAAAATCGTGGAAAAGCCGGCGCACAAGCTGTCGACCGGGTAGTTGCTCGCGAACATGCATCGCGGGATGCCGAAGACCTCGATCAACTTGAGCACGATGGGGCGGTTCGCCTCGATCGTCCAGGGCGCATCCTTCTGTCCCAGGCCGGAGATCTTGACCGCGACGTTGGGCAGCGCGGCGAGGCGGCTCATGGCCTTTGCCCACCCGGCGAGGCCCTCGGGGCTGCGGTCGGCCGGCAAGCCGGCGTGGTTGACGATGATCTGCGTGTCCTGAAAGGCCTTCGCGAGCTCGACCGCTTCGCCGAGCTGCGTCCAGGGCGCCTGCAAATCGAAGCGCAGGCCATTGGGCCGCAGTGCGGCATAGCCGCGTCGCCAGCGGGCCGCGAGCATCGCTCCGGGCGGAGGCTTGTGGCGCACGCCGCGCACGAACGGGAATGCCGCCTGGCGCTCGAGCACACCGGGAGCATCGTCGTGGTGGAGCCAGGCTTGCGCGACCGCCACCGTCGGCAATCCGTGCGCACGACGCAGCTTCTCGACGTAACGCATCTCGCCGAGCGGATCGCGCGGGTCCCATTCCGCTTCGACATAGACCGTCCCCTCGACACGATAGGCGGCGGCGTCTGCCCGGTACTGCGCGGGCAGGTAGCGACGGCGCAACGCGCGGTAGTCGCCGTACCGGAAAGGAACCGGCGGCTCGTCGTTGAGCCACGGATAGTAGTGCGCCGACGGATCCCAGAAGTGCTGATGAGCGTCGACGATCGCAAATGCCGATGCCTCGTCCTGCACACGCGGTCTCTCCCCCGGTTCGAGTATAAGCCACGGGGG
>JAFAGU010000352.1 GCA_019237595.1 Betaproteobacteria bacterium
CATTGGTCGGCGCCAGGGCGTCGACGAGGAGCGACACGACGAAACGCGCGCGCTCCGTATCGCGTCCATCCAGGCGCACCTCGTCGACGAAGCGGTTCAGCGCCTGCGCCCAGGCGAGGTAGCCCTGGGAGAGCGCCCGGTAGCCGAAGCTCTCCCGCCACGCCGGGTCGGCGAAGCGCCTGTCCTTCGGATCGGGAGCGAGCGAGGAACGGCCGGTGACGACGGCGGCGAGCTCGCCGAGTAGCGCTAGCGAATGCCGTGCTGCGAGGAGGGGATGGCGCGCGATCTGCTCCGCGAGCATGCGCGCCGCGGCGGCGATGTCGCGCTCGCGCACGCCCACGAGCGGATTGGCGGCGAGCGTGCTGCCGGCGGCCTGGTCGCGGATTTCGGCGTCGTTCATAGGACGATCCTCGTAAGGGAGTAGATGGCGAGTCCGAGCAGACCGCCCACGAGCGTTCCGCTCACCCGGACGAACTGGAGGTCGCGCCCTATCGCGAGCTCGATCGTGCGCACCGCATGGCCCCTGTCCCAGGCGTGCGCCTCGTCGGCGATGAGGCGCGCGAGCTCGGCGCGGGAGCGCTCGACGAGCGTGCCGGCGCGCGCGGCAATCGCCGCGTTGAGGCGCGCCCGGAGCTCCGGGTCGCGCTGCAGGCGGCGCGCGATCTCGTCCAGCACGAATGCGAGTCCGGGGCGCGCGAGCCACGGCGCTTCGGCGCTCACGAGCTTCTGGTTCTCGCGTTGGGCGAGCCAAGCCCCGGCCGCGCCGGCGGGATCGGCCTCGACGACCTTCTGCGCGACCCGGGGCGCGGTGACGAGGTGCTCGGCAACGAACTGGCCGAGCTCATCGGCGATCCTCGCCTGGTTCGTCGGAATGATGGCCGTGTGCGGAAGCTTGAGGCCGAGGGGATGGCGGAAGAGGGCCACGACCGCGTACCAGTCTGCGAGCGCGCCGATCACCGCCGCTTCGGCGAATGCCGCGACGCAGGCCATCGGCGGCGCGCGGCGCTCGAGCGCTTTGCTGACGACGTAGAGGAGGGCGGCGGCGAGCACGAGCGCCGTGGCAAGCGTTTTCTGCCGCGCCAGCGCGCGCTCCGGGTCAGCGGCGGCCATCTTGCTTGCCGATCAGCATGCAGAGCATCTCCGCGACGAGCGCCGGCTTGGATTCGCCGTCGATCTCGAGCGTGCAGCCGAGCTTGAGGAGGACGCGGCCGCCGTTCTGCGGCTCGGCGCCCAGCACCGTGACTCGGCTTCGCACGCGAGCGCCCGCCTTGACGGGCGCGAGGAAGCGGACCTTGTCCAGCCCATAGTTGAGGCCAGCCAAAGCGTCCGCGGGAATGATGCCGAGCCCCATCGCGAGCGGGGCGACGAGCGAAAGGGTGAGATAGCCGTGCGCGACCGGGGCGCCGAAGGGACTCTCGCGGCGCGCGCGCTCCACGTCGACGTGGATCCATTGCCGGTCGCCCGTGCATTCCGCGAAGCGGTCGATGCGCGCCTGGTCGACCGTTTCCCAGTCGGAGGCGCCGAGCTCCCGGCCGACGAAGCCGGGAAGCGTAGCCATGCTGTAGCCCGGAATCATGGCGTCAGGCGAGCGCGCGAAGATCCTTGCGCAGGATCTTGCCGACGTTCGACTTCGGCATCGCCTCGAGGAAGCGCACCTGCCTGGGCACCTTGTAGCCGGCGAGGCCGCCCCGGCAGTGCTCGATCAGCCGGGCTTCGGTCAGCTCGGCGCCCGGCGCGCGCACGACGAAGAGCCGCACCGCCTCGCCGGTCTTCTCGTCGGGCGCGCCGACGCAGGCGCACTCGGCGACTCCCGCGCAGGCGGCGGCCACCGCCTCGACTTCATTGGGATACACGTTGAAGCCGGAGACGATGATCATGTCCTTCTTGCGGTCGACGATGCGCAGGTAGCCCGTCTCGTCGAAGACGCCGATGTCGCCGGTTCGGAAGTAGCCGTCGGCCGTAAACGCGGCCGCGTTCGCCTCGGGCTTGTTCCAATAGCCCTTCATCACCTGCGGTCCCCGCGCGCACACTTCGCCTGCTTCGCCCGGCGCCGCTTCCCGGTTCTCCGCATCGAGAAGCTTGACCTCCGTGGAGGGGAGCGGCAGCCCGACGGTGGCGGAGAAGGGCCGGCCTCCGGGTGGGTTCAGCGTGAGGACGGGCGAGGTCTCCGAGAGTCCGTAGCCCTCGAGGATGTCCTTGCCGGTGAGCGCCTTCCACTTCCCCGAGGTCGTCGGGAGCACCGCCGCCCCGCCGCCGATTGCCAGTCGCAGCCGCGAGAAGTCGACTTCGCCGATCTTCGGATGCATGAGCAGGCCGCCGAAGAGCGTGTTCACGCCCGTGAAGAGCGTCGGGCGCGCCTTCTTCATGATGTCGACGAAGCCGTCGAGGTCGCGCGGGTTGGGCACGAGCCAGTTCTCCGCGCCGAGGATGAACCCGGTGATGAGGTTCACCATGAGCGCGAAGATGTGATAGAGCGGCAGCGCCGTGACGATGACTTCCTCGCCGGGGCGCAGCGCCTCGGCCATGAAGGCCTGGAACTGCGCGGTGTTGGCGACGAGGTTGCGATGCGACAGGGCCGCGCCCTTCGAGACGCCGGTCGTCCCGCCGGTGTACTGGAGGAAGAGGAGGTCCTCGCCCGCGAGCGGCACGGGCGTAAAGCCGAGATCCGCACCTTGCACGAGCGCGCTCGAGAAGCCGATGGCGCCCTCGAGCCGCGCGTCGACCGGCGGGCTCGCGACGCTCGCGGCGGTCGCGTCGCCCAGCGCCACTATCACGACGTGCCGCACGCCGCTGCTGCCGATGACATCGGCGAGCGTTTTCGACACGCCGCCGAAGATCACGATGATCTCGCCGCCGGAGTCGTTCAGCTGGTGCTCGAGCTCGCGCGGCGTATAGAGCGGGTTCACGTTCACCTGCGCCGCGCCGGCCCGCAGGATGCCCATCATGGCGATCGGAAAGGCCGGGATGTTGGGCATCATCACCGCAATGCGGTGGCCTTTCACCACGCCGAGCTTGCGCTGCAGGAACGCTGCAAAAGCGCGGGAGAGGCGATCGGTATCCGCGTAGGTAAGCGTCTGGCCGAAGCATCGGAACGCGGGCATGCCGGCGTAGCGCTGCATGGCTTCCTCGAGCAGTCCGACCACGGTCGCGGCGGGATCCAGGGCGATGTCCTTCGGGTGCTTCGTGTTCATGAGGCCTCCTCGGTTCAGTTGCGCTCAGGCTAGTGCGCCGCGAGAGGCCGCGCTGTCGCGCGGGCGACAACGCACGCGCGTTTTCGTGTCGTCCGGACGACAACGAAGGCAGGCCCGCCCCTATACTTTTCGCCGCATGTCGAAGCTTGCCGAGATGCTCGCCGCCGCGCGCTGGATGCCCCACCTCGCTCCCGAGGAGCGCCAGCGGGTGGAGCGCGAGACGTTTTCCCGGACCTTCGCCCGCGGATCCTTCGTCTTCCGGGTCGGAGAAGTGGTCGACTACTGGATGGGCTTCGTCGACGGGCTGGCCAAGATGACCATCGCGCTCTCGGACGGCGCGACGACCTCGTTCGTGGCGGTGGGCTCCGGCTCCTGGTTCGGCGAGGGCTCGGTCATCAAGGGCGGGCCGCGCCAATACGACGTGGTGCTCTTGCGTGAGAGCGAGGTCGCCTTCATGCCGCGCGCCACATTCATGTGGCTCCTCGAGCGCAACGTCGCGTTCAACCGCTTCGTCA
>JAFAGU010000353.1 GCA_019237595.1 Betaproteobacteria bacterium
ATCAGCGCCGAAGATGCGGGCCGAGCTTCGCCTGGAGCCACTCGTGGAAGTGCACTTCGGCATCTTCCATCGGCGACTGGTAAGGCCCGGCATCGTCCAGGCCCTGCTCGTACAGCGCGCGGCGTCCTTCGTCGAGGCGCTGGCAAATGTCGTTGTCCTCGATGGCCGTCTCGACGTAGGCGGCCTGCTGCGCCTCGATGAACTCGCGCTCGAAGAGCACGATCTCCTCGGGATAGTAGAACTCCACCACGTTGGTAGTGCGCGTCGGAGAGCGCGGGATGAGGTGCGACACCACGAGCACGTTCGGATACCACTCGAACGTGAGGCCGGGGAAGTACGTGGCCCAGAGCGCGCCGTGTTTGGGCTCGCGGCCGTCGAGCTGCCGCAGGCAGGCCTCCTGCCACTTCTTGTAGACCGGCGTACCGGGACGATTCAGTCCCGCCTTCGCCGCGACGATCTGCACCGAATACTCCGCGCCATAGTCGACGCTGAAGTTTTCGCAGTCCGTGAAGTTCCCGAGGCCCGGGTGGAACGGATTGACGTGGTAGACCTCGAGATAGGTCTCGATGAAGGTCTTCCAGTTGATGTCGTACTCGTCCACGCGCATCGAATCGAACACGTAGCCGCTGAAATCCCAGTCGGCGAGCGTGCTGATGCGCTCGAGGTCCTTCTGCGGGTCGCGCGGGCCGGCGAAGAGCAGGCCTTGCCAGCGCTTGAGCGGCGTCGAGCGCAGCTTCACGCACGGGCTTTCGGGAAAGTGGGGCGCGCCGAGGAGCTCGCCCTTCAGGTCATACGTCCAGCGATGCAGCGGGCAGACGATGTTCTCGGCGTGGCCGCGCCCGCGCAGCATGATGGCCTGCCGGTGGCGGCAGACGTTAGTGAGCAGCTCCACGCCCTCATTGCTCCTCACGAGCATGCGCGAGTCGTTCATCCATCCAAGCGTGTGGTAGTCCCCGACCTGGGGGACCATCAGCTCGTGCCCGACGTAGTTCGCACCCCCATCGAAGAGCAGCCTCTTTTCCAGCTCGAAGATCTTGGGGTCGAAGTACCAGGACATCGGCAGCTGGCACCGGACGGGCTCGAGCTGCCGCAGGCTGATGGGCTGAGACATATCGGTCGGGCGTTCTCCCGGTGAGCGAAACCTGAGGTAAAGCTGCTGGTAAAGCCGCTGGAAAAACAGTATCTTACCACTAGATGAGCAAGCCCGTCACGGGCGCGAATCGCGCCGAGGCCGCGGAGCTGTCCTTCGAGAAGGCGCTCGCGGAGCTGGAGAAGATCGTCGAGCGCATGGAAAGCGGCGAGCTTTCCCTGGAGCAGGCGCTCGCGAACCACAAGCGCGGCCTGGAGCTCGCCCGCTATTGCCAGTCGAAGCTCGAGGCCGCACAGCAGCAGGTGAAGGTGCTCGAGGGCGACGTGCTGAAGCCGCTGCAGTCCGGGCCCCTTGCCGGCGCCGATGAAGATCGCTGAAGGGGATTTCCAGGCGTGGATGGTTTCCATGCAGGCGCGCATGGAGCCCGTGCTCGCGCGCGTGCTGCCGGCCGCGCATCTTTCCCCCGCTCGCCTCCACGCCGCCATGCGCTATGCCGCGCTGGAGGGCGGAAAGCGCGTGCGGCCGCTCCTCGCCTTCGCGGCGGGCGAGCTCTCGCAGGCGCCGGCGGAGCGTCTCGAGCCGGTCGCCGCGGCGGTCGAGCTCGTTCACGCCTACTCCCTCGTGCACGACGACCTTCCGTGCATGGATGACGACGTGCTTCGACGCGGCAAGCCCACCGTCCACGTGGAGTACGACGAGGCGACGGCGCTCCTCGTCGGCGATTCGCTGCAGACGCTCGCGTTCCAGGTGCTCTCGGAATCCAGTGTCGCCGCCAAGGCGCAGACGCAGCTGGAGATGATCCGGCTGCTCGCGCTCGCGGCCGGCTCGCGTGGCATGGCAGGCGGCCAGCAGATCGACCTCGAGTCGACGGGCCGCGCGCTCACGCTCCCGGAGCTCGAGCTCATGCACATCCACAAGACGGGCGCGTTGATCCGCGCCTCCATCCTGCTCGGTTACCTGTGCGGGGATGTTTTTTCGGAGGGCGAACGAGAGCGCCTCGATCGATTCGCGAAGTCGATCGGCCTCGCCTTCCAGGTCGTGGACGATGTCCTCGACGCGGAAGCGAGCACCGCCACGCTCGGCAAGACCGCAGGCAAGGACTCGAAGCAGGGCAAGGCAACCTACGTGGCGGCGCTCGGCCTCGCGGGCGCGAAGGCTCGAGCGAGCGAGCTGCACTCGGAAGCGCGCGCGGCGCTCGTTCCGCTGGGCGAGCGCGCGCGGCGCCTCGGCGAGCTCGCGGACTTCATCGTTCTGCGAAAATTCTAGGATGAGCTCGATTGCCGCCCACCCGCCCGGCGAGGGCGACGCCGGATCTTCCGCGGGCAGCGCCGCGGAGGGCGGCGGCTACAATCCCTCGATGTACGAGCTCCTCAAGACGATCGACGATCCCGCGCAGCTGCGCGCGCTCGACCGCAAGGAGCTGCCGAGGCTCGCCGACGAGCTGCGCGCCTACGTGCTCGAGTCGGTGGCGAGGACCGGCGGGCACCTTTCCTCGAACCTCGGCACGATCGAGCTCACGATCGCGCTGCACTACGTCTTCGACACGCCCGAAGACCGCATCGTCTGGGACGTCGGCCACCAGACGTATCCGCACAAGATCCTCACCGGGCGGCGCGAGTCCATGGCGCGGCTACGCATGCTGGACGGGATCTCCGGCTTTCCTCGCCGGAGCGAATCGAAGTACGACACCTTCGGCACCGCGCACTCGAGCACGTCGATCTCCGCGGCGCTCGGAATGGCGGTGGCGGCCAAGGCGAAGGGCGAAAAGCGCCACGCAATCGCCGTAATCGGGGACGGCGCGATGTCGGCCGGCATGGCCTTCGAGGCGATGAACAACGCCGGCGCCATGGATGCGAGGCTGCTCGTCGTGCTGAACGACAACGAGATGTCGATCTCGCCCCCGGTGGGCGCGCTCACCAACTACCTCGCGCGGCTGCTCTCCGGGCGCATCTACGCTTCCGCGCGGCGGGCGAGCGAGCACCTCCTCAAGCGCGTGCCCGGCGTGTGGGCACTCGCGCGCCGCGCCGAGGAGCATGTGAAGGGCATGGTCACGCCTTCCACGCTCTTCGAGGAGTTCGGCTTCAACTACATCGGCCCGATCGACGGCCACGACCTCGACGCGCTCATTCCGACGCTGCAGAACATCCGCAAGCTCGAGGGGCCGCAGTTCCTGCACGTGGTCACGCGCAAGGGGCAGGGCTACAAGCTCGCCGAGGACGACCCGATCGCCTATCACGGGCCGGGGACGTTCGACCCGGCCGAAGGCCTGAAGAAAACCTCCGGCGGCAAGCCGACCTACTCGCAGATCTTCGGCGACTGGCTGTGCGACATGGCGGCGATGGAGCCGCGCCTCATGGCGATCACGCCCGCGATGCGCGAGGGCTCGGGCATGGTGAAATATTCCGAGCAGTTCCCGGAACGCTATTTCGACGTCGGCATCGCGGAACAGCACGCGGTCACGTTTGCGGCCGGCCTTGCCGCCGAAGGCTTGCGGCCCGTCGTGGCGATCTATTCCACCTTCCTGCAGCGCGGCTACGACCAGCTCATCCATGACGTGGCGATCCAGAGGCTGCCGGTGCTCTTCGCCCTCGATCGCGGCGGCGTAGTCGGCGGCGACGGCGCGACGCACAACGGCGCCTTCGACTACGCTTTTCTTCGCACGGTGCCGAACATGGTCGTGATGGCGCCCTCGGACGAGAACGAGTGCCGCCAGATGCTCTATACCGGCCTGCAGCTCGACGGCCCCGCTTCCGTGCGCTATCCCCGTGGGAGCGGCCCCGGCGTCGCGATCACGAAGGACATGAAGGCGGTCCCCGTGGGGAAGGCCGAAGTCCGGCGCACCGGAAAGCGAATCGCCCTCCTTGCCTTCGGCGCGATGCTGAAGCCCGCGCTCGCTGCCGGCGAGGCGCTGGATGCGACCGTCGTCAACATGCGCTTCGTCAAGCCTCTGGATATTGACTTATTGAGAAGCGTCGCGGCCGCGCACGACCTGCTGGTTACGGTCGAAGAGCACCAGGTCATGGGCGGTGCCGGCTCGGCCGTAGCGGAGGCGTTGAGCTTTTCCGAAAAGAAGATCCTCATCCTCGGCCTCCCTGACCGCTTCATCGACCACGGCGACCAGGCGAAGCTCCTCGCTTCCGTGGGCCTGGACGCTGCCGGCATCGAGTCGTCGATTCGAAAAGCCTTATCCGAGTAAATTACTCGGGTAGGGTAAAATGGCGCGATGAAAGCCCGCGACCTGCAGAACATCCCCGACGTCCAGGCGACGCCCGATGCGAGGAAGCTCGCCATCGACCAGGTAGGCATCAAGGCGATCCGCCATCCCATGCGGATTCAGGAGAGGCCCTCGACAGAGCGCCCTCACAGCAGCGTGCAGCACACGATCGCCACGTTCAACATGTACGTAGGCCTGCCGCACCACTTCAAGGGTACGCACATGTCGCGCTTCGTCGAGATCCTCGAGGCGCACGAGCGCGAGATCACCGTCGAGACCTTCCAGCAGATGCTGCGCGAGATGGTGGAGAAGCTCGAGGCCGAGGAGGGGAGGATCGAGATGAGCTTCCCCTATTTCATCGAGAAGAAGGCGCCGGTCTCGGGCGTGAAGAGCCTGATGGACTACGAGGTCACCTTCGTCGGCGAGATTAAGCACGGGAAGCAGCGCTTCACCATGAAGGTGGTCGTGCCAGTGACCAGCCTCTGCCCTTGCTCGAAGAAGATCTCCGAGCGCGGCGCGCACAACCAGCGCTCGCACGTCACGATCACCGCGCAGACGAACGAGTTCGTCTGGATCGAGGAGCTCGTCGACCTCGCCGAGAAGCAGGCCTCCTGCGAGCTCTACGGCCTGCTCAAGCGCCCGGACGAGAAGCATGTCACCGAGCGCGCCTACGACAACCCGAAGTTCGTCGAGGACCTCGTGCGCGACGTGGCGGCGGTGCTCAACCTGGACGAGCGCATCGACGCGTACGTGGTCGAGTCGGAGAACTTCGAGTCGATCCACAACCACAGCGCGTACGCGCTCATCGAGAAGAACAAACGCTCGAAGTAGCCGCCGCCCGCTCGCGCATGGTGTCCGAAGTGGACGCCATGTATGCCGAGACCCGGGGCGAGACCGGCCTCGCCGCCATGTCGGACGAAGTGCGCTCGGCCATGGGCAGGGTGGAGCGCCACCGCCTCGTGCCGGCGGCGCAGCTAGACGCCGCTTACGCCAACCATCCGCTCCCGATCGGCGCCGGCCAGACGATCTCGCAACCGTACATCGTCGCGCTCTCCACGGATCTTCTCCGGATCAACGCAGGGAGCGTCGTCCTGGACGTGGGCACCGGGTCCGGCTACCAGGCTGCGGTGCTGGCGGAGATTGCGGCGAAGGTCTATTCGGTCGAAGCGATCCCTGGCCTCGCGCATGAGGCGAGCGCTCGCCTCGCGGACCTCGGCTACGCCAATGTCGAGGTGCACGTCGCCGACGGCTATGAAGGCTGGCCGTCGGGAGGGCCCTTCGATGGCATCGTCGTCACCGCCGCGGCGCCTTCAATCCCTCCCGCGCTGATCGAGCAACTCAAGCCCGGCGGCAGGATGGTGATCCCGATCGGTGCGTCCGGAGGCATCCAGTGGCTCGTGCTCGTGTCGAAGAAGGCGGATCGCAGCTTCGAAGAAACGCGAATCCTGCCCGTCCGGTTCGTACCGCTCGTCGAACCTTAGGCGGGCCGCCGCTTCGGTTGCAGCGGCCTCACTCGATCTTCACCCCGGACTCCTTCACGATCTTCGTCCAGCGCTCGAGGTCCTTGCGGTGGAATTCGGCGAACTCGCGCGGGGCCATCGGTATGAAATCAGAGGCGGTGTCCTCGAGTATCTTTCTCAGCTCGGCGCTCGAGCCGACTTGCAAGATGGCGGCGTTCAGCCGGTCGATGGTTTCGGCGGGTGTAGAGGCCGGCGCGAAGAACCCCTGCCATCCGTAGACTTCCAAGCCGGGATAGCCGGCTTCCGAGATCGTCGGGACCTCCGGCAACAAGGGAATGCGTCGGGGACCGAGGATCGCGAGCACCTTCAGCCTGCCGAGCTTCGCGTACTGGTTGAACTCGGTAGGGTACCCAAGGATGGCCTGCACCTGGCCGCTCATCAGGTCGCCGTACGCAAGCGCGCTGCCCTTGTACGGCACGAGCGTGAACCGCACGCCGGCCTGTTTGGCGAAGAAAGCGGTCACGAAATGCTGGTGCGTGGCCGTACCGGCGGAGGCGAAATTCAGCTTGCCCGGCTCCTTGCGCGCTGCCGCCACGAGCTCACCCACCGTGGTCGCTCCCAAGCCGGGCCACGCCACCATGGCCGGATAGCCAGCCGTCGCGAGGGAGATGGCGGCAAAGTCCTTCCTCGCGTCGTAGCCGCTCGCCAATCCCATCGCCGGAACCAGGGAGAGGTCGTTGATCGTGCCCCAGAGCAGCGTGTAGCCGTCGGGGGCGGCGCGCGCGACCGCCTGGGCCGCGAGCGCGCCGCTCGCTCCGGCCTTGTTCTCGACGACGATCGGCTGGCCGAGGCTCTCGGTCAGCTTTTGAGCGTAATAGCGCGCCCGGATGTCGGCGACGCCTCC
Organism: Betaproteobacteria bacterium; assembly: GCA_019237595.1. Classification (GTDB taxonomy): domain Bacteria; phylum Pseudomonadota; class Gammaproteobacteria; order Burkholderiales; family SG8-39; genus SCGC-AG-212-J23. Next base: position 6,669 of record JAFAGU010000353.1, read on the forward strand.
GGCCGGCGCGCCGAGGATGATGCGGATCGGCTTGGAAGGATAGGCCTGCGAGAGCGCCGGGGAAGCAAAGCAGCACGCGAGCAAGGCGAGGCCCGCATTCCGCACCCATGCTCGCGCCGGGTGCGGCACCTAGAAGCGCCGCAGGAGCGTCATGGTCTGGCCGTCGCGCTTCATCTCCGTGCGGTTGAGGAAGGTCATGCCGAGGAGCGGGATGTCGAGGCCTTGCTCGATGACCACCGCCTCCACGCCCGAGAGCTCGATCGTGCCGACGCGAACGCTGTCGAGGCGGACTCTCCAAACCGTGACCGGGCCGGCGGCCGTGCGCGAAATGCCGCGCTGGCCGTTGAGGTATTGGATCCCTATGCGGTCCGCTTCTCTCGCCGGCAGCGCGATCGTGCTCGCCCCCGTGTCGACGAGGAAGCGGATCGGCAGGCCGTTCACCGCCCCCTCGACGATGAAGTGGCCGCGCTCGTCGGCGGCGAGCACGGCCTTCTGGCGATCCGGCGCGGTCGACGCCGCGCCGAAGTGCTGGCCGCGCGCGAGCACGCGCTTCGTGCCGCCGACCTCGATCGTCGCCTGGTCGTGCTGGACCGAGAGCACCGTCACGCCGCTCCACTTCTGGCCCACCTTGACGGTCTTCGGCTCGCCGCCGTCGACGGCAATGATCGCCGCCTTGTCGCCGATCACGCCGACGAGCGAGACGGTCTGCGCCGAGGCGGGCAGCGCCGCCGCGACCAGCAGGAAAACCGAAATAGAATGCCGCATGAAGCCCGTCGCCATCTTTCGCGCCTCCCGGAGCGAGGGTCCCGGCTATTTTGCCACTTACCTCGAGCGGCGGTCGTTCCCCTGGAAGCTCTTTGCGCTGGACGAAGGCGAGAAGCCGCCGCGCGACCCGCGCCGCTTCGCGGGCGTCGTCTTCATGGGGGGGCCGATGAGCGTTAACGACGACCTGCCCTGGATCGCGCCGGCGCTCGGGCTCATCCGCGAGGCGGCGCGCAACGACATCCCGGTGCTCGGCCACTGCCTCGGCGGGCAGCTCATGTCCAAGGCGTTCGGCGGCACCGTCGGGCCGAACCCCGTGCGCGAGATCGGCTGGGGCGAGGTGCGCGTGTCGCAGAACGGCCTCGCTCGCGCGTGGCTCGGCGAGCCGGGGTCGTTTCTCGGCTTTCACTGGCATGGAGAGGCCTTCACGATCCCGCCCGGCGCCACGCGGATCCTCGAGAACGAGCATTGCCTGAACCAGGGCTTTGCGCTCGGCATCCACGTGGGCCTGCAGACCCACGTCGAGATGACCGACGAGCTCGTGCGCTCCTGGGTATCGAGCGGACGGGCGGAGATCGAGGCGCACGCAAAGAGCCCGGCGGTGCAGAAGCCGGCGGAGATCGAAAGCCATCTCGGCCCACGCCTCGACGCCCTTCACGAGGTCGCGAACCGGATCTACGACCGCTGGGTGGCGAGCCTCAGGCGCTGAACCGGGCCGGCCGGCCTTTCAGTCGCGGAAGTTGATGAACTGCAGCGGCAGGTCCGCGACGGACTTGCGAACGAGCTGGATCGCCGCCTGGAGGTCGTCTTTCTTCGCGCCTTGCACCCGGACGGCATCGCCCTGGATGGATCCGGTGACCTTGAGCTTCGCATCCTTGAGGAGCCGGACGATCTCCTTGCCTTTTTCCTGCGCGATGCCGATCTTCACCTTCACCACGCGCTTCACCTTGTCGCCCGAGATCTTCTCGACCGCGCCCGGCTCGAGGGAGCGCGCGTCGACATTTCGCTTCGCGAGGCGCGCGCGCAAGACGTCCATGACCTGCCCCAGCTTGAACTCGTCGTCGGCGAAGACCGCGAGCTCGAGCGACGCCTGCGAAGCGTTCTGCTCGATCCGCGCGTCGGAGCCCTTGAAGTCGTAGCGGTTCTGGATTTCCTTGTTCGCCTGCTCGAGCGCGTTCTTCACTTCCTGGCGATCGACCTGCGAGACGATGTCGAAGGAGGGCATGGCGGCGCGGCTAGCGGTTCAGCCGCTGGAGCTCTTCCACCCACCGCGCCGTGATGCCGCGCATCCATTCCGCGTCGGGCGCCTCGTCGAACGTCCCGTAGACCCCTAGCTGCACCGCCTTGCCGCGCAGGAGCAGGAGTGTCGTCGTGGTGAGGCCGTACTTGGGCTTCTGGTCTCGCGCGCCTTCCGGAGGAAGCAAGCGGGTGCCGACCAGCACGGAGACGACGGTCGGGTCGCGGCGCAGCTCGTCGAGGAAGAGAAGCTTGCCCGGGGAGGCGTCGAGCACCTTGCGCAGGCTGCTCCCGGGCTTCGCCGCCTCGCCGAGCCCGCGCAGCGACTCCAGCACGAAGTCCTGGAACGCCTGCAGCGAAAGCTGCTGCTGCTCGAGCGCCTTCGGCGTCACGGCGACGAGGTAGCGCTTGGCCTCGGGCGTGTCGCCGACGGTGAAGCGCCGAAGATCCTCGTCGGTGAGCGCGAAGAGGAGCACGCGGTTCGACGCGGAGGTAAGCGACTCGGCGAGCTGCTGCAGCCGCGGCGAGCCGGTGAACGTGGTGTCGGAGAACCCGGCGGGCGCATCCATGCCGAGCCGCGCCTCGCCGACCTGGACGGCAAAGGGCACTGCCGAGCACTCGAGCGCCGCGGTACTAAGCGCGACGGCGCAGAGGAGCGCGCGCAAGGCAGAGAAAAGGCAGGCGCGCGGGCCCGGAGCCGGAATGCGCATGCCCGTCATTGTACGTATCATGCCGATTTTCGGAGAGCAGCAGCCTTGGCTACGATCCTCGCGGCGCTTCCCAAGGGACAACGGGTCGGCATCGCCTTCTCGGGCGGCCTCGACACGAGCGCGGCGGTGCACTGGATGCGCAAGAAAGGCGCGATCCCGTACGCCTACACCGCGAACCTCGGCCAGCCCGACGAAACGGACTACGAGGCGATCCCGAAGAAGGCGCTCCAGTACGGCGCGGCGAAGGCGCGCCTCGTCGATTGCCGCGCGCAGCTCGTCGCGGAGGGGATCGCGGCGCTTCAATGCGGCGCCTTCCACATCGCCACCGCCGGCGCAACCTATTTCAACACCACGCCGCTCGGGCGCGCGGTCACCGGCACGCTCCTGGTCGTCGCCATGCGCGAGGACGGCGTCGGCATCTGGAGCGACGGGAGCACGTACAAGGGCAACGACATCGAGCGCTTCTACCGCTACGGGCTGCTCGCCAACCCCAAGCTTAAGATCTACAAGCCCTGGCTCGACCAGAAGTTCATCGACGAGCTCGGCGGGCGGCGCGAGATGTCCGCCTTCATGGCCAAGGCGGGATTCAAGTACAGGATGAGCGCCGAGAAGGCCTACTCGACCGACTCGAACCTCCTCGGCGCGACGCACGAGGCGAAGCACCTCGAGTTCCTCGACAAGGGCGTCGCGATCGTCGAGCCGATCATGGGCGTTCCTTTCTGGAAACCGGCCACGAAAATCAGCTCCGAGCGCGTCTCCGTGCGCTTCCAGGAAGGCGCGCCGGTCGCGCTGAACGGCCAGCGCTTCGCCGATGCCGTGAAGCTGATGGAAGAAGCGAACGCGATCGGCGGCCGGCACGGCCTGGGCATGTCCGACCAGATCGAGAACCGCATCATTGAGGCGAAGAGCCGCGGCATCTACGAGGCGCCCGGGATGGCGCTGCTGCACATCGCATACGAGCGGCTCGTCACGGGCATCCATAACGAGGACACGATCGAGCAATACCGCGCCGACGGACGGCGCGTGGGGAGACTCCTCTACGAGGGCCGCTGGTTCGACCCGCAGGCCCTCATGCTGCGCGAGAGCGCACAGCGCTGGGTGGCGAGCGCGATCACCGGCGAGGTGACGCTGGAGCTCCGCCGGGGCAACGACTACTCGATCCTCGACACCAGGAGCCCGAACCTCACCTACCACCCGAAGCGGCTGACAATGGAGAAGGGCGAAGGGGCGTTTTCGCCTGCGGACCGCATCGGCCAGCTGACGATGCGCAACCTCGACATCGCCGACACGCGCGAGAAACTCTCGATGTACGGCGAGGCCGGCCTTCTTGGGCGCTCGGCGCCGGGACTGCCGGCCCTAAGCGGGAAGGCGAAGAAAAAGTAGCCGCTTCACTGCCGGAAACTGAAAGCCCGTGGCCGATGGTTGAAGGGTTCGAGGCCCAGCTCTGCCACTGGTCGCCCCGCCGCGTCGTCCAAGTCATCGGTCACGACCACCCCGTCGCAGAACCGTCGGCGTAATAGCGCCTGAAGGTGCGGCGCCGAGAGGTCGCCCGCCTTGCACAACAGCAGGTTCCAGCGTCTTGCGCCCAGATCGTCGTCAGTAGTCCAGCCGACGCGGCCCTCGAGGATTGCGTTGATTCCCGGGTCCGCCGTCTCGCTGGACATCATCGACACGCGCAGCCGCGGCAAGTCCACAGCATCGGAAGCGACTCGCTCGGCGCCGGGCCAGAACAACACGTCGAGCGACGGGTTGACCCGGTGCAGCTCCTGGAGGAGCTCGTAGACGGCAATTCGTTGCCGCAGCAGGGGCAATCTTTCCGCCGGCAATCGCGTTCGGCCGTCCAGCCTCACGTCGTACTCGGGATGCGAGAGCCCGCCTCGCGCCATGAGCGACAGCAGCTGGCGGATCTTCTCCTGCGGCCGATGCTGCTTCAGGTATCTTGCTTGACCAGCCTGGGCGATCGCCATCGCCTCGTCCGGCCTCGCGAGGAAACCCGTGATGAGCTCCTGGAGCTCTTGGGGGGTCTCGAACGTGACGAGCTCTTTGCCGGGCTCGAAAAGAAGAGGGAGACCGCTCTCCACGCTCAGCCTGTCCGTGATCAGAAAACCGCCGGCGGCCAGGACCTCGAAGACGCGGAGGTTCAGGTCGCCGTTCAGGCTGACATTCAGGCTGATCAATGCACGGTTGTAGCACTCGGCGGCTTGCTGCCGCGTTCCGCTCCCTGTGAACAGCGGGAATCCGTCCGTCTCCAGCTGCTGCAGGACCGCGTTGCGGTACGGATGATAGGCCCCCGTGGATCCGAAGAAGGCGAGCGGCTGCGAGTGATTCGCCGCGGGCGCGAGCTCGTACGGCGAGAGCGTGAACGAAGGAAGCCAGGCGACATTGCGGAGGCCGGCCTCGGCGAAGAAGTGCAGGTGATGCCGATCGTATTCGCCGACCACGAGGTCGAAGGGCTCCGCGAGCGCATAGTCGAGCAGCCGGGTGATGGCCGCGCCCTGGTGGTGCGTGTCGCCGACGAGCAGCAGCTTCGGACAATCGAGCGGCGAGATGTTCCGCGGCACGCTGCTCATCGCCGCATCCACCCTGGCGACGAAGAGGCTGGGCTTGTTCCACGGCGCCGGCAGCGCGCGAACGAAGTCCGGGAGGTCGAACTCGCCCAGGGGCGAGCGCCAATTGCGCAGGTCGTTCGAGTGCGCGTCGGGCGAGCAGAACAGTTCTCCTTCGCCCACGACCACCTCGCGGTAGTGCCTGCGCCCGACGTTGAAGCACAGCAGCGGATGTGCTTCCAGGGGACGCGACACCGGCAAGCGGGCCGGACTACTTCCCGACGGCTAGCTTCACGCCGAAGCCGAGCAGCATCGAGCCGGCGATGCGATTGAGCCACGTCGCGATGCGCGGTTGTGCGCGCATGCGGTCGGCGGCGAAGTGCACGATCGAGATCACCGTGACGCAATAGAGGAAGGTCAGCACCGCGATCGTCAGCGCCATTACCCCGAATGTCGCGAGCCCCT
>JAFAGU010000114.1 GCA_019237595.1 Betaproteobacteria bacterium
CGCCTGGCCCGCGGCCTGCGCGGCCATGAGATTTTGGTGCGTGAGCATCACGCCTTTCGGATTCCCGGTCGTGCCGCCCGTGTAGGGAAGCGCCGCGAGGTCGTTCTCAGGGTCGAGCGAGACGGCCGGCGCCTGGGCCGGATGAGCCTCGATCAATGCCTGGAAGGCGTGCACATTCGCGCCGCGAGCCACTGGCGCCTTTTTGGCAAAGAGCCGCTTCATCGGCGGCAGGTACTCGTGGATTCCCGTCACCACGACGCGCTCGAGCGCTACGCCGGCCTTTTCCACCTTCTCGTGGAGGATGTCCTGGCAGATGACGGTCTTCGCGCCGCTATCCTCGAGCTGGTGGCGGACCTCGTGGCTGGTATAGACCGGGCTGATCGGCGTTACCGTCGCGCCGCATTTGAGCGCGGCGAAGTAGGCGATGATGAACTGCGGGCTGTTCAGCAGGTAGAGCGCCACCCGATCGCCCTTGCGCACCCCGAGCGCGGCAAGCGCATTCGCCAGGCGGTCCGCGGCTTCCCGCAGCTCGCCGTAGGTGATGCGGCGGCCATAGAAAATGACCGCCGGGCGCCGCGGATCGCGCTCGGTCGCTTCGTCGAAGGCCTGAGGCAGCGACTTTCGCGGGATTTGGACGCTCGCGGGTACCCCGGGCGGGTAGGGCGCAAGCCAGGGCCGCGCAAGATAATGCTCTATGGCGCTCATCGCTCCTCCTCCTGCCGGCGCTGCCGGCGTCTCCTCGAGGAAATTGTAGCCGCGTGGACGACGCCGTCGCTCGCAGCCTTGCGAAGTGGCCGAATGTGCCGGCGGTGTTCGGCTGGCTCTCGCTCGACAGGCGGGGGCAGTGGCGGATCAAGGGCGAGCGGATCGCGAACCGCGCCCTGAACGAATTCATCGGTCGCAACTACGATCGGGACGCGAAGGGCCGCTGGTTCTTCCAGAATGGGCCGCAGCGTGTCTATGTGTCGCTTGCGTATACGCCGCTCGTGATCCGGGTCGACGAAGAGCGCCTCGTTGACCAGTGCGGGCGGCCTTTTTCGCCGGCAGAGAGTTTTGTGGACGACGAGGGCTCGATGCTGATGACCGGCTCGGGCACGGTAGCTTTGCTGGACGATCGGGATCTCGCGCGCTACGCCGACGGAGCCGAGGAATTGCCGAGGATCAACAGGGCCGAGGTCGCCGCGAAGTTCGGCTTCGTGCCCGATCCGGCACCCTAGCAGCGTCCCACGCTCGCCTGCCGAGGACGCGGGCGGGCAGCGGCATTGCACCGCACAGATTTCCTCTTTATAATCCGGCCTCTTTTTTGGCCCCGGGGCGGCTAATCAGCAGTAGCGATGGCCGCCCGGTTTGTTTCTGGAAACCCGAAAAACATGCCGACCGTCAACCAGTTAGTGCGTCATGGGCGCTCCGCCAAGCGCCCGAAATCGAAGGTCCCGGCGCTCGCCGGCTCGCCGCAAAAGCGGGGGGTCTGCACCCGGGTCTACACGACGACGCCCAAGAAGCCGAACTCGGCCCTGCGCAAGGTCGCGAAGGTGCGCCTGACCAACGGCTTCGAGGTGATCGGCTACATCGGCGGCGAAGGGCACAACCTGCAGGAGCACTCGGTGGTCCTCATCCGCGGCGGTCGCGTCAAGGACCTGCCCGGCGTGCGCTACCACATCGTGCGCGGTTCGCTCGACACGCAGGGCGTGAAGGACCGCAAGCAGGGCCGCTCCAAGTACGGCGCCAAGGCGCCCAAAGCAGGCTGAGGAAGACGAGATGCCGCGCCGCAGAGAAGTCCCGAAGCGGGAGATCCTCCCCGACCCGAAGTTCAACAACGTCGACGTCGCCAAGTTCGTCAACGTACTGATGACGCGGGGCAAGAAGTCGGTCGCCGAGCGGATCATCTACGGCGCGCTCGACCAGATCAAGAACAAGTCCGGCAAGGACCCGCTGGAAGTGTTCAGCCAGGCGGTCCAGAACGTGAAGCCGATCGTGGAGGTGAAGAGCCGGCGCGTCGGTGGCGCGAACTACCAGGTCCCCGTGGAAGTGAGGCCCGTGCGGCGCGTCGCGCTCGCGATGCGCTGGATCCGCGAGGCCGCGCAGAAGCGCGGCGAGAAATCGATGACGGTTCGCCTGGCGGGCGAGCTGCAGGAAGCGGC
>JAFAGU010000373.1 GCA_019237595.1 Betaproteobacteria bacterium
CTGACCGGCGTGCAGCTCGTCCACGTCCCTTACAAGGCCACCGCGCAGGGAATCCTCGCGGTCATGACCGGAGAGGTCGACATGGGCTTCTTCAACACGCCGACCGTCATCTCGCAGGTCGCGGGCGGAAAGCTGAAGCCCTTGGGAGTCACGAGCCTCGCCCGCTCGCCGCTCCTGCCGAGCGTGCCCACGCTCGACGAGCAGGGAATCAAGGGGTTCGAGATGACGACGTGGTTCGGCTTCATCGGCCCGGCGCGGCTGCCCGCGCCGATCGTCGAGCGCCTCAACAAGGAGATCAACGCCATCCTCGCGGCGCCGGCGTTGCAGCAGAAGCTCGCCCAACAGGGTTTCGAGCGCGTGCCGCCGGGCACGCCGGACGATTTCGCAAAGGTCATCCGTGCCGACCTGGCGAAATGGGTGCCGCTCATCAAGGCCGCAGGCGCAAGGGCCGACTGAGGGTCGCGGTCCGGTTTCCCCGTAGAAATTAATCGACGCGCGTCCCCCGGCCCTTAACCGAAAATCGGGCGGCGGCGACTTTGAAGGCCGCGCGCCGGTTCCTACAATCCGCGCCATTCCAACCCCAGTACGCGCGCGGATGAGCCGCCGCACACACACCCTCACGGTCGACTGCCCCGTCGCCCCGCGTTCCAAGGCGAGCCCCTACACCCGGACCCTTCGGCACGCGTGCGTGATCGTGGGCGGCGTCGTCGCGCTGGCCGCGCACCTGGAGGTCGCCGACCCGGACCTTCGCCTCTGGCTGGGTGGCGGCGAGCGCCCGCCGGAGGCGGTGTTCCTCGCCGCCCTCGAAGTGGTGCTACTCCACCTTAGCGAGAGCGGGCCTCAAGGAAATTAACTGCCCCGGTCCGAAAACGCGATTGAACATTTGCGCGGCTTCCGACAACATCGCCGCGCCATGCCCGCAAGTGTCTACAGCAGGACCCTGCTCAAGGCGGCCGAGATCGCCGGCGGCCGCCCGAAGCTGTGCCGGTACCTGCGCGTTCCAGCGAAGGACCTCGACAAGTGGATCGCCGGCGAGGAAGTTCCGCCGCAATCCGTGTTTCTGCAGGCGGTCGACCTCATCGTAGAGGATCCGCCCGCGGGCTCCGAGCCGGGCGATCCGACCGGCGGCCTCGATGCCGCTCCTGGGACGAGCGCCCGCTACTGATCAGTCGTGCTTTTCCGCCGCGCTCGAGCGCCGGTCCACGCGCTCCGAGAGCTCGGCCAGCTGGTTGATCAGCAGGAGCGTCGCCACGGCGATCGAGAACATCGCGCGCAAGCTCGTGGGTTCCGGGCGATGCAGCAGCTCCCTCATCTGGTGGACGATCTCCATGACGAGGACCGCGCCCAGGAGCACGTGATAGGGGCGGCCGAGGCGCTTCTTGATCGCCTCGTCGAGCTTGCGCACTTGTCGAAGCACTTCGGCGATCACGTGTTCTCCCTTTTGGCTCGATGACTCTCAGTAGGATTTCGGCAGGCCGAGCACGCGCTCGGCGATATAGCAGAGGATGAGCTGCGGCGTGACCGGGGCGATCCTCCCGACGAGCGATTCCCGAAGGTAGCGCTCGACGTGGTACTCCTTCGCGTAGCCGAACCCGCCGTGGGTCATCACGGCCTGCTGGCACGCGTCGAAGCACGCTTCGCCCGCGAGGTACTTGGCCGCGTTCGCCTCGGCGCCGCATGACTGCTTCGCGTCGTAGAGCCACGCCGCCTTCAAGGTCATGAGGTTCGCGGCCTCGAGGGCGGCCCAGTTCGCGGCGAGCGGATGCTGGATCGCCTGGTTCTGGCCGAGCGGCCGGTCGAAGACGATGCGCTCCTTCGCATAGGCGGCGGCGCGGCGCACCGCGCAGCGGCCCAGGCCGACGAGCTCCGCGGCGATGAGGATGCGCTCCGGGTTCATGCCGTGCAGGATGTACGCGAAGCCCTTGCCTTCCTCGCCGATGCGATCGGCTTCCGGAACCGGCAGGCCGTCGAAGAAGACCTGGTTCGAGTCGACCGCGTGGCGGCCCATCTTGTCGATCTCACGCACCTCGACGTACTTGCGATCGACGTCCGTATAGAAGAGCGTGATCCCGGCTTCGGCTCGTGCGAGCAGCAAGACCTTTTCGGCCACCTGCGCGGTGGAAATCCAGACCTTCTGGCCGGACACGTAGTACTTGCCGCCCTTCTTCTCCGCCTTCACTTTCAAATTCCTGGTGTTCAAACCCGTGTTGGGTTCGGTCACGGCAAAGCACGCGCGCTCTTTCCCGGCAATGAGCGGAGGCAGCATGCGTTTCTTCTGCTCTTCCGTGCCGAAGACGACGACCGGATTCAGCCCGAAGATATTCATGTGGACGGCGGAGGCGCCCGAAAAGCCGGCGCCCGATTCGGCGATCGCCTGCATCATCACCGCCGCTTCCGTGATGCCGAGCCCCGATCCGCCGCAGGCTTCCGGCATGGCGACGCCGAGCCAGCCGTCGCGCGCGAGCGCCTGGTGGAAGTCCTCGGGGAAGCCGCCCTCCTTGTCGCGCTTGAGCCAGTAGTCGTCGCCGAAGCGCGCGCAGACCTTCTCGATCGCCTCGCGGATGCGCTCCTGCTCGGGAGTGAAGGCGAAGTCCATTACGAAGGAAAAATGATTTTTTCTTTGATGAAACCGGAAATATCCGCGTCATCGAATCCGAGCTCGACGAGGATCTCGCGCGAGTGCTCGCCCAGCTTCGGCACCCCCGCGCGCAGCTCGCCGCCGCGGCGCCCGTCGGCGAAGACCGGGAACGTGGCAAAGCCCTTCGTCGCCGCCTGCCGCTCCTTCAGCTGCGCGTTGGAGGCGGCCGCTTCGCCCGGCGAGACGCAAAGGTCTGCCGGAATGTCATTCGCATCGAGGAGCGCGATCCACTCTCCGGATGTTTTTCTCAAGAAGATATTTCTCAGTAAAGCGGATAGCGCATCGCCGTTCGACCTGCGCTTGCGATCATCGGAGAACCGCTCCTCCTCCAGCCCGGGGACCACCTTGGTGAAGTTCTCCCAAAAATGCTGCTCGAGGATGCCGAGGGTGAGGCGCTTGCCGTCCGCGCACTCGAAGACATCGTTCACCGGGAAGATGTGCGCCTTCGGATCGACGTTCGGGTCGAGGCTGTGCCGCATCGCGGCCCAGAAGAACGCCGCTTCGAAAAGCGAAAGGTCGAGATAGCGTCCTTTCCCCGAAACGTTTCGCTCGTGGAGAGCCGAGAGAACCGCGATCGCCGCGAAGCTCCCGCCCGCCATGTCGGCGATCGGGATGGAGGAGCGCGCCGGAGGCTGGAGCCACTGCCCGGGAAACGAGAGCCCGCCCGCCGCGGCCACGTAGTTCACGTCATGGCCGGGCCGCTCGCGCCAGGGCCCCGATTGCCCGTACCCGGAGATGGAGCAATAGATGATCCGCGGATTATTTGTCTTGACCTTTTCGTAGTGAATTTGAAGCCGCTTGGCAACTCCCGGCCGGAAACCCTCCAGCACGATATCGGCCTCGGCCACGAGCTTCTCGACCACTTTGTCGGCGCCCGGCTTCTTGAGATCCAGCGCGAGGCTGCGCTTGTTGCGATTCTCGGTGGCGAACTGCACCGGAACGTAGCTTCTTCCGGGGTCGCCCGTGGGCATCTCGACCTTGATCACCTCGGCGCCGAGGTCGGCCAGCATCGCCGAGCAGAACGGGCCGGGGACGAACATCGAGAAATCGACCACCTTGACGCCGCGGAGCGGCAGCCACGGCTGCATTACCGCGCGTCTCCCGCGGGCGCCACCGCCGCCCCCTGGATGCCGTGCCGCGCGAGCGCCGCGGCAACGAACCCGGACGCCTTCATCTCCTCGACGAACTGGCGCACGTACGCCGCGCCGGCGGGCTTGCCCTGCTGCGAGGCGATGGCCTGGTTGATCACCATGAAGCGCCCGGGAAGGAGGCGCACGCCCGGCGTCTTCTTCGCGTCGGACTCGAGCTGCTGCTTCACGCCGGCGGCGACTTCCAGGTTCTGCGCGAGGAAGGAATTCACCACGCCGCCGGAGGTATCCATCCTCACGATGGTCGCGTTCTTGAGATTGCGGCTGAGGAAAAGGTCGTACGCGCTTCCGCGGCCGACGGCCACGCGATTGCCGGCGCGGTCGACCTCCTCGTTCGCCTTGATGGCCGAGCCCTCGCGGACGAGGTATGCGCCCTCGATCACGACGTAAGGCGGCGACTGCGCCATGTCCTCGCCGCGCTTCGGGTCGATCGCGACGAACGCGATGTCCCACACGTTCGACTTCGCGGCGTCGGTCACCTTGCCGGCCGCGTCGAAGACCACGAACTCGACCGGTACGCCCAGGCGCCTTGCGAGCTCGCGCGCAAGATCGACCGACACCCCGGTCGGCTCGCCCCCGTTCGCGCCCCGTGCTGCGAGCACCGGATTGCCCACGTTGATCGCGGCGCGCAGCTTTCCGGTCGGAGCGAGGTCGCGCACCGCGTCATTTGGTTTTTCGAGCGAGGAACATGCGGGCAAAAACACTGCGGCAAGAAGCAGCAGCGCCTTCTTCACGCCTTCCTCACGTTCTTCGGGTTCTCACCATAGGGCGGCGCGTAGATGACGAGCACCTTCGCTTTCTCGCTCGTCGCCTGGAAGACATGCATCGCCTCGGCGGGGAAGAAGCACGCCTCGCCGGCGCGCAGCTCGAACGATTCGCCGCCAACCTCGACGTGCGCCGTGCCCTCGAGGAGATAGCACACCTGCTCGATGCCCGGATGCGCGTGCGCCAGCGCGCCGTGCCCTTGCACGAGCTCGCCGATCAGCACCTCCACCTGCTTCGCGCCGACGGTCTCGGGGCCGATGAGCCGGACGTTGCGGGTGCCGGTGTGGTTGGCTGGGGCGTAGGCCTGGAGCTCGGCGGGCCGCACGAGATATTTCATGGCGGCGAAGTATCGCACGGCTCCCTTCCCGCGGCCGCGGTCCGGCGCAGCTCGGCTGCGCCATGCTAGACTGCACGGTCTAGTCTAACGAGACCCGGGCTTCCCGCTTGATGCTGCCTGCCGCGAACCGCGAGCGCGTGCTGCGCGCCGCCACGACGTCGTTCCTCGCCGAGGGCTACGGCTCGAGCGTGGACGCGATCGCGCGCCGCGCTGGCGTGGCGAAGCAGACCGTCTACCACCATTTCCGCAGCAAGGACCTCCTCTTCAAGGAGGTCGCGCGCGAGCTCGCGAAAGGCGTGCTGGTCGAGCTCGAGGGCGAGCCGGACCTGCGCGCGAGCCTCGTGCGCTTCGGCTTCGCGTACCGCCGTCGCATCCTGAGCGACGAGGGCGTGGCCACGTTCCGCACGCTCGTGCCCGAGATCCCGCGCTTCCGTGGCCTCGCCCGGGCAATGTACGCCGCGAGCGCGGGCGAGACGGTGCGCCGCCTCGCGGCGCACCTGGAATCCGCGATGCAGGCCGGCCGCCTGCGCCGCGACGAGCCGGAATTCGCCGCCGAGCTCTTCCTCGGCATGCTCACCGGGCAGGACCGCATCAAGCGGCTCTTCTGCGTCATGCAGAAAGGCGAGGCGGACAGCCGCCACGCCGCCCGCATCGTCGACTGCTTCCTCAGGGCCTATTCCCCATGAGAACTCTCCTCCTCGCCGCCATCGCGATCGTCCTCGCCGCCTGCAGCAAGGGCGACGCCAAGCCCGAGCAATCCGCCGCGCAGCCGCCGGCCGTCGCGGTCACCGCCGTGCAGGTCGCGCCGCGCGACGTGCCGGTCGTGTTCGACGCGGTCGGGCGCACCGAAGGCTCCCGCGAGGTGCAGATCCGCGCTCGGGTCTCGGGCATCCTCGAGCAGCAGCTCTACACCGAGGGCGACTTCGTGAAGGCCGGCGCGCCGCTCTTCCGCATCGAGCGCGCGCCTTTCGAGATCGATCTCCAGCAGCAGCGCGCGGCCCTCGCGCAGGAAAAAGCGCGCCTCGAGCTCGCAAGGCAGGAGTACGACCGCCTGAAGGGCCTCGCCGACCGTCGGGCCATCAGCCAGCGCGAGGCCGACCAGGCCTCCTCCACGCTGCAGCAGCAGGAAGCGGCGGTGAAGCTCGCCGAGGCGCGCGTGCGCCAGTCCGAGCTCAACCTCTCCTATACGACGGTGGAAGCGCCGATCTCCGGCGTCACGGGCCGCGTCCTGCAATCGGTCGGCAGCCTCGTCTCGCCGAACGGCGACAGCGCGCTCCTCACGACGATGACGAAGACCGATCCGGTTTGGGTTCGATTCGCACTCTCGGAGGCGGAGTTCGCAAGCCTGCGCTCGCACGAGCAGAAGGCGCCGGAAGTGAAGATGGAGATGGCCGACGGCTCGGCATATCCGCAGTCCGGGAAGCTCAACTTCTCCGGCTCGACGGTCGATGCCACGCTCGGCACGGTGCAGATGCGCGCTGAATTCCCGAACGCGAAGCTGCAGGTGCTCCCGGGCCAGTACGTGAAGGTGCTCGTCGTGGCCGGCAACCGGCAGGCGATCGTCGTGCCCCAGGCCGCCGTGCAGCAGAACGAGAGCGGCCGCTTCGTGTGGGTGGTCGACCAGGGCAAGGCGACGATCCGCAACATCCGCGCCGGCAACTGGGTGGGCCGCGACTGGGTGGTGCTGGACGGCCTCAAGCCCGGCGAGAGCGTGATCGTCGACAACATCGTGCGCCTGCGCCCCGGCACGCCGGTCCAGGCGAAGGCGGCCTCCTAGATGTCGAAGTTCTTCATCCACCGGCCGGTCTTCGCGGCGGTGCTCTCCATCGTCATCGTGCTCGCAGGCGCGGTGGCGGCGAAGCTCCTCGCGGTCGCGCAGTACCCGGAGATCGCGCCGCCGACCGTGCTCGTGACGACGAACTACCCGGGCGCGAGCGCCGAGACGCTCACGAAGACGGTCGCCGCGCCGATCGAGGAGCAGCTCTCGGGCGTGGAGAAGCTCTCCTATTTCCAGTCGACCGCCTCCTCGACCGGGACGCTCCAGATCACCATCACCTTCGAGCCGGGGTCGAACGTCGACCAGGCGGTGTTCAACGTCAACAACCGCGTCAACATCGCGCTGCCGCGCCTGCCCGACGAAGTGCGCCGCAACGGCATCATCGTGCAGAAGCGCTCGTTCGACATCCTGAACGTCGTCACGCTCTCCTCGCCCAAGGGCACGCGCGACACGCTCTTCCTCTCCAACTACGCTTCCATCAACCTCGTCGACGAGCTGAAGCGCCTCCCGGGCCTCGCCGACGTCACGGTGTTCGGCGCTCGCGACTACTCGATGCGCGTCTGGCTCAACACCGACAACATGGCGCGCCTAGGCGTCACGCCCTCCGACGTGGCGAACGCGCTGCGCGCGCAGAACGCGCAGTATGCGGCCGGGAAAATCGGCGCGGACCCCGCTCCGCCCGGGCAGGCGCTCGTCTACACGGTGACGGCCACCGGACGGCTCGTCGATCCGGAGGAGTTCGGCGACATCGTGATCCGCGCGCAGGGGCCGGGCGGCGTGCTGCGGCTTCGCGACATCGGGCGCATCGAGCTCGGCGCCCTCAACTACGACACCTACAACACGCTCGACGGCAAGCCCGCGATCGGCATGGCCACCTTCCTCCAGCCGGGCGCGAACGCGCTCGAGGTCGCCGACCTCGTGGCGAAGCGCATGGCGGAGCTGAAGGCCGGCTTCCCGGACGACGTCGAATACGCGATTCCCTTCGATACGACGCGCTTCGTCAACGCCTCGATCAAGGAAGTGATCAAGACGATCTTCGAAGCCGCGATCCTCGTGCTCGCGGTGGCGTTCCTCTTCCTCCAGACGTGGCGCGCGACGCTCATCCCGATGATCGCCGTGCCGGTGTCGCTCATCGGCGCGTTCGCGGGCCTCTGGGCGGTGGGCTTCACCATCAACACGCTCACGCTCTTCGCCCTCGTGCTCGCCATCGGCATCGTCGTGGACGACGCCATCGTGGTGCTCGAGAACGTCGAGCGCCTCATGCGCCAGGAGAAGATGCGGCCGTTCGAGGCGGCGGTCGAGGCGATGCGCGAGGTGCAGGGCGCCGTCGTCGCGATCGTGCTCGTCCTTTGCGCCGTGTTCGTGCCGGTGGCGTTCCTCGGCGGCATCGCCGGCTCGCTCTACCGCCAGTTCGCCGTCACGCTTACGTTCGCGGTCGTGATCTCGGGCTTCGTCGCGCTTACGCTCACGCCGGCGCTCTGCGCCATGCTCATGAAGCCGGGCGACCACGAGTCCCGGCTCTTCCACCCGTTCAACCGGGGCTTCGAGTGGGTCACGCAGCGCTTCCTCTGGGCGGTGAACCTGGTGCTCCGCCACCGCGTCGCGTCGAGCATCGCGTTCGTGCTTCTCGTCGCCATGACCGTCGGCCTGTTCCTCAAGGTGCCCGGAAGCTTCGTGCCCTCCGAGGACCAGGGCTACATCTTCGCGGCGCTGCAGCTCCCCGACGGCGCGACGCTCGAGCGCACGCGCAAGATGGCCGACGACGTGGGCAAGATCGTCGCCTCGAACCGCGGCGTGCAGAACACGATCGGCATC
>JAFAGU010000393.1 GCA_019237595.1 Betaproteobacteria bacterium
TACGCTACCAGGCTGCGCTACGCCCCGAGATGCTTCGGTTATTACGCCGCTGAATTCGGCTAACTGGGGAACTGCGGATTTTACGCCTGAAGCTGGTCGAGCACCGCGCGGAGCTCGCGCTTGATCGCGGCCATGTCGACGCCGGCCATCGGCGCCGACGGGACGCGGGCATTGCGCACCGGCGCCTCGGCCTTCTCGTCCTGCGAGAAGGAGCTGTCGAGGCGGTTGCGCGCGCCGCTGATCGTGAAGCCCTCTTCGTAGAGGAGCTCGCGGATGCGGCGGATGAGCAGCACCTCGTGGTGCTGGTAGTAGCGCCGGTTGCCGCGGCGCTTCACCGGCTTCAGCTGCGTGAATTCCTGCTCCCAGTAGCGCAGCACGTGCGGCTTCACCCCGCAGAGCTCGCTCACTTCACCGATGGTGAAGTAGCGCTTCGCGGGGATCGGCGGAAGGTCAGCCCTTTTCCGGCTGGGCTCCATGGCGCGCTTTCTCGACCATTGCCTTGAGCTTCTGGCTGGCGTGGAACGTGACGACGCGACGAGCGCTGATGGGAATCTCCTCGCCCGTCTTCGGGTTGCGGCCGGGCCGCTGCGGCTTGTCGCGCAGCTGGAAGTTGCCGAAGCCGGAGAGCTTCACGCTTTCGCCGCGCTCGAGCGCGCCTCGAATTTCCTCGAAGAACGCCTCCACCATGTCCTTGGCCTCACGCTTGTTCAGCCCGACCTTCTCGAAAAGCAGGTCGGCCAGCTCGGCCTTCGTCAACGTCATCGCCACTCCCTGAAATCCCTTTTATGTTCGGAGGGTTGCGGAAAACTTGCGCCCCAGCAGCGCTACCAGAGCCTCGCGCGCCGCGTCGGCCTCCGCATCCGTAAGGGTTCTTTCAGTATGTTGCATAACTACCCGGAACGCAAGGCTTTTTGACCCTTTGGGCAAACCTTTGCCGTCGCCCCGGCCGGTGTAAACGTCGAAAAGGCGAACCTGACGGACGATGTCGGGTTTTTCCGCCGAAATCGCGTCCAGGACCGCCTGGACCGGCACGGTTTGCGGCAGCGCGATAGCGATATCCCGCACGACCGGCGGGTACTTCGAAGGCGCGACCGGAGCAGGGAGCGGCGTGCCGGAGATGGCCTCCACGTCGAGCTCGAAAAGCACCGGCGCGAGCGGCATCTCGTACTTTGCGAGCCAGCGAGGATGAAGCTCGCCGATCCAGCCCGCGTCGCGGCCGTTCACCGATACTCGCGCCGCGCGCCCGGGATGCAGCGCAGGATGGGCCGCCGACTCGAAGCGGGCCGCGAGCGGAGCGACGAGCGCTTCCAGGTCGCCTTTCAGGTCGTAGAAGTCGGCCGGCTTTCCCTTCTCGGCCTGGTCCCACTCCTCCTCGCTTGCCGGGCCGAACGCTGCGGCCGCGATCCGCAGCGGCTGGCGCAGCCCGCGCACCGCGAGCGGACCTTCCTCGGCAGACGCATCGCGCAGGTACACCCGCGCGAGCTCGAATACGCGCACGCGTGGCACCTTCCTCGCGTGGTTGTAGCGAATGTTTGCGACGAGCGATCCCAGCAGGCTCGTGCGCATCACCGATTGCCCGGCGTGGATAGGGTTGAGGAGGCGGATCGGATTCGCCTCGCCGGCGAAATCCGCCTCCCACGCCGGCTCGACGAAGCTGAAGTTGACCACTTCGCGATAGCCCGCGGCGGCAAGCCGCTCCCGAAGCTCGTGCGCGCCGCGCCGCCCCTCCGGCGCCGGCAGCATGATCGCCGCAGCCTTGGGCGGCAGCGCAGCGATGCGCTCGAAGCCGTGCAGGCGCGCCACCTCCTCGATCAGGTCTTCCTCGATCTGGATGTCGAAGCGGTACGAGGGCGGGCGCACTTCGAAGACGTTGTTCTTAGCGGCGAACGGGAAATGGAGCTTCTTGAATACCCCCGCCATCTCTTCGGCGGCGATCGGGACGCCGATGACCTTCTGCGCGCGGGCGACCCGCATGGCGACGGGCCTGCGTTCCGGCAGCCGGGCCACGAGGTCCTGCGTCGGTCCCGGCTCGCCGCCGCAGATCTCGAGGATGAGCTTCGTGGCGTACTCGATTCCGTCGACGTTGTTCTGCGGATCGACGCCTCGCTCGAAGCGGTGGGACGCGTCGCTCGAAAAGTTGTAGCGCCGCGCGCGGCCCTGGATCGCCTCGGGGAAGAAAAACGCGGACTCGATGAGGACGTCCTTCGTGGTCGTCTCCGCCTTCGTCGATTCGCCGCCCATGATGCCCGCGAGCCCGATGACGCCGGAGTCGTCGGTAATGCAGAGCACCGAAGCGTCCACCTCGACGGTCTGGCCGTTGAGGAGCAATACCTTTTCCCCCGCGCGGCCCCAACGGACGTCGACCGGGCCCTTGAGCTTCGCGACGTCGTACACGTGCAGGGGACGCCCGAGCTCGAGCATGACGTAGTTCGTGACATCGACGAGCGCCGAGATCGACCGCTGCCCCGCACGCTCGAGGCGCGCCTTCATCCACGGCGGCGTGGGCGCCGCGGCGTTCACATTGCGGATCACCCGGCCCGCGAACCGCCCGCAGCCCTCGGGGCTCGTGATCCTGACGGGGTGCTTGGCCTCGCTTTTCGCCTGGATCGGTTCCATTTTTGCGAGAACCAGGGAAGAGCCGGTGATCGCGGAAACCTCCCGGGCGACTCCCAGGACGCAAAGCGCGTCGGCGCGGTTCGGGGTGAGCTTGAGCGTGAAGACCTTTTCGTCGAGGCCGAGCGCTTGGCGCGCGTCGCTGCCGACGGCTCCCTCGAGCTCGAGGAGGCCGGAATGATCGTCGGAGAGCCCGAGCTCCTTCGCCGAGCAGAGCATCCCTTCGCTTTCAGCGCCGCGGATATTGGTTTTTTTGATGCTTAAACCAGGCAAAACCGAGCCGATCCTGGCGAGCGGCGCTTTCATGCCTTTGCGCACGTTCGGCGCGCCGCAGACGACGGAATAGGTCCGCGAGCCGTCGCTCACCTTGCACACCGTGAGCTTGTCCGCGCCCGGATGCTTCTCCACCGAGAGCACTTCGCCGACGACGACGCCGGCGAACTGCGCGCCGGGGGCGGCGTACGACTCCACCTCGAGCCCCGCCATCGTGAGCTTTTCGGCGATCTCCTCGCCCGAGATCCGGGGATTGCAGAACGCGCGCAGCCAGCGCTCGGGAACATTCATGGATTCGCGCCCGCGCTCAGGAAAACTGCTCCAGGAAGCGGAGGTCGTCGTCGAAGAAGAGGCGCAGGTCCTCGATGCCGTAGCGAAGCATTGTCAGGCGCTCGAGCCCCGAGCCGAAGGCGAACCCGATGTATTTCTCGGGGTCGAGCCCGAAGTTCCGCACGACCGTCGGATGCACCTGGCCCGAGCCCGAGATCTCGAGCCACCGACCCTTCAGCGTCCCGCTCTTGAACATCATGTCGATTTCCGCGGACGGCTCGGTGAACGGAAAGAACGAGGGCCGGAAGCGCACCTCGAGGTCGTCGATCTCGAAGAAGCGGCGCAGGAACTCGGTGTAGGTGCCCTTCAGGTCGGCGAAGCTGATGTCCTCGTCGATCCAGAGGCCTTCGACCTGGTGGAACATGGGCGAGTGCGTCGCGTCGGAGTCGACGCGATAGGTGCGGCCGGGCGCGATGACCTTAATGGCGGCCCACTCCGCCTTCTGGCGGAGTTTCTCTGCGTGCATGCGCGCATAGCGCACCTGCATCGGGCTCGTGTGGGTGCGTAGGAGGAGCGGCAGCCCCTGCTCGTCCTTCAGGTCCACGTAGAACGTGTCCTGCATCGAGCGCGCCGGATGGTTCTCGGGGTTGTTGAGCGCCGTAAAGTTGTACCAATCGGTCTCGATCTCCGGTCCGTCGGCCACGTCGAAGCCGATCGAGCGCCAGATCGCCTCGATGCGCTGCCAAGTGCGGATGACCGGGTGCAGGCCGCCGCTCCCGCGACCGCGGCCCGGCAGCGTGACGTCGAGCGCCTCGGCCGCGAGGCGCTCGTTTAGCTTCGCGTCGGCGAGCGCGCCCCGGCGCGCCTCGAGCGCCTGCTCGATCTTCTGCTTTGCCGCGTTGAACGCAGCCCCGGCCGCCTTCCTTTCTTCAGGCGTTCCCGAAGAAGGACGAAAGGCATTGAGCTCGCCGCTCTTGCCTAGATAGCGGGCCTTGGCGTTCTCGAGCGAAGCCGGATCGGCCGACGCGGCGAAGTCGGCGAGCGCCTTCGCAACGATGCCGTCGAGATCCTGCAACGGGCGCCTCGCCGGTGGCCCGCTAGTGGGCCAGGCTGGCCTTGACCTGTCCTGCGATCTTGGCGAAGGCCGGCTTGTCCATCACCGCGAGATCGGCGAGGACCTTGCGGTCGATCTCGATGTTCGCGCGCTTCAAGCCCGCCATGAAGGCGCTGTAGCTCATCCCGAGCTCGCGCACCGCGGCGTTGATGCGCGCGATCCACAAGGCGCGGAACTGGCGCTTCTTCTGGCGGCGGTCGCGGTACGCGTACTGCCCCGCCTTCATCACCGCCTGCTTCGCTACCCGATAGACGTTGCCGCGGCGGCCGCGGAACCCCTTTGCCTGCTTGATGACTTTCTTGTGGCGCGCGCGCGCCGTGACTCCACGCTTGACTCTTGGCATGGCGCGCTCCTTAGGAGGAGTAAGGCAGCATGCTGCGCACTGCCTTGGTGTTGGTCGAGTCCACCGCGTTCGTGCGGCGAAGCTGGCGCTTGGTCTTCGTGGTCTTCTTGGTGAGGATGTGCCGGCGGTACGCCGCGCCGCGCTTGATGCTCCCCGAGCCGCGCACGCGGAAGCGCTTGGCGGCCCCTTTCTTCGTCTTCATCTTGGGCATGAGCCCTCCTTCGTCTTTTCACATGACGCCGGGCGGCCCCCCGCTCGGCGGGGACGCTTTGACTGCCGCGGCAATCACTTCTCGAGGCCCGCGATTTTACGCGGGCTTTGCTGCAACCTTGGCGGCGCTCGCCTTGGGCTTTTCGAGCTTCGGCTTCTCCGCCGCCTTTGCCTTGGGCGCCGGCGCAGTCTTCTTCTTGGGCGCCAGCACCATCACGAGCTGCCGCCCCTCGAGCTTCGGAAACTGCTCGACCACTCCGTACTCGTCCAGGTCCTTCTTCACCCGCTCGAGCAGCCGCTCGCCGAACTCCTTGTGCGCCATCTCGCGGCCGCGGAAGCGCAGCGTCACCTTCGCCTTGTCGCCTTCGTCTAGGAACGCGACGAGCTTCGCCAGCTTGATCTTGTAGTCGCCCTCGTCCGTGCCGGGGCGGAACTTGATTTCCTTGACCTGGATCTGCTTCTGCTTGAGCTTCGCCTCGTGCGCCTTCTTCTGCTCGCGGTAGCGGAACTTGCCGTAGTCCATCAGCTTGCAGACCGGCGGGTTCGCGAGCGGCGCGATCTCCACGAGGTCCACGTTTGCTTCCTCGGCCAGCCGGAGCGCTTCCGCGACGGTCTGGATGCCGAGCTGATCTCCGTTCTCTGCTACCAGGCGCACCTGCGGGGCGGTGATTTCCCGGTTGATGCGTTGCGACCGTTCGAGTGCGATGAGTGAAAAGCTCCTCTGCTCGTTAAAAAAATCAGCCGTGCTGCTTCGCGTCCACCTCGCTCTGGAGGCGGGCGGCGAATTGCTCGACGGGCATCGCCCCGAGATCTTCGCCGCTGCGCATGCGCACGGCCACCGTACCGGCCTGCATTTCCTTGTCTCCCACGACCAGCTGGTAGGGGAGCTTCTGCAGGCTATGTTCCCGAATCTTATAGGAAATTTTCTCGTTTCGCAAATCCGAGACGACGCGGAAGCCTTGTTTTTGCAGCCGATTTCTCAGCTCCTCCGCGTAGGCGTTCTGCCGCTCGGTGATGTTGAGCACCGCCGCCTGCACCGGCGCGAGCCACGTCGGAAATGCGCCGGCGTAATGCTCGATCAAGATGCCGAGGAAGCGTTCCATCGAGCCCACGATCGCCCGGTGCAGCATGACCGGCGTATGCCGCGCGTTGTCCTCGCCGACGTACTCGGCGCCCAGGCGGCCGGGCATGCTGAAGTCGACCTGCATAGTGCCGCATTGCCATACGCGGCCGATGCCGTCCTTCAGCGAGTACTCGATTTTCGGGCCGTAGAACGCGCCCTCGCCCGGAGAAATGCTGAAGGGCACCCCGCTTTTCTCGAGGGACGTTTTTAGCGAAGCTTCGGCTTTGTCCCAGAGCTCGTCGGAGCCGATGCGCGCCTTCGGGCGCGTGGCGATCTTGTAGATGATCTCGGTGAAGCCGAAGTCCTTGTAGACCTTCTGCAGGAGCGCGGTGAAAGCGACGCACTCCGGAAGGATGTGGTCCTCGGTGCAGAAAATGTGGCCGTCGTCCTGCACGAAGCCGCGCACGCGCATGAGCCCGTGCAGGGCGCCGGAGGGCTCGTTGCGATGGCAGGAGCCGAACTCGCCGTAGCGCAGCGGCAGGTCGCGGTAGCTGCGCACGCCCTTGTTGTAGATGAGGATGTGGCCCGGGCAGTTCATCGGCTTCACCGCGTAGTCGCGGTTCTCCGAGGACGTCGTGAACATGTTGTCCTTGAAGTTCTCCCAGTGCCCGGTCTTTTCCCAGAGCGAGCGGTCGAGGATCTGCGGTCCGCGCACCTCCTGGTAGCCGTTCTCGCGGTAGACGCGGCGCATGTACTGCTCGAGCTGCTGCCAGAGCGCCCAGCCCTTGGGGTGCCAGAAGACGAGCCCGGGCGCCTCTTCCTGCATGTGGAAGAGGTCGAGCTGCGTGCCGAGGCGCCGGTGGTCGCGCTTCTCCGCCTCCTCGAGCATCTTGAGGTAGGCGTCCTGCTCTTCCTTCGTCGCCCACGCGGTGCCGTAGATGCGCTGGAGCATCTCGTTCTTCGAGTCACCA
>JAFAGU010000002.1 GCA_019237595.1 Betaproteobacteria bacterium
CTCGAGGCCCGAGGCAGGCGGCGAGATAGCGCACCGCGGCTTCCAGGCTGGCCTTCGCGAGGCCCATGGTGTTGTAGTTCGGCAGCACCCGTACGGCGCCCAAGTAAGTGAGCGTCACGAGCGCCGAGCGCCTTCCCTGCATCATCGGCAGCGCAGCCTTCGCCAGCGCGACCAGGCTGTACGAGGAAATGTCATGCGCGGTCGCGAACGCCTCGCGCGTGGCGCCCTCGAGGAAGTCGCCCTCGATCGCTTCGCGCGGCGCGAAAGCGATCGCGTGGACGAGGCCATCAAGGCCGTCCCAGCGCTCGCGCAGCCCTGCGAACAGCGACTGGATTTCCGCGTCGCTCGTGACTTCGCAGGGCAGGGCGATCGAGGACCCGAACTCCCTCGCCATGTCGGTGACGCGGCCCTTGAAGCGCTCGTTCTGGTACGTGAACGCGAGCTCCGCGCCCTCGCGATGCGCGGCTTTCGCCACGCCGTACGCTATGGAGCGGTTGCTGAGGAGGCCGGTGACGAGGATCTTCTTTCCGCTGAGCATGCCCATGCGCCGCATTATACTGTCCGCATGCGCATCGCTCTGATTGCCTTGGCATTTTTGGCGGCCTGCGGAGAAGTCTGGAACGATCCGTACCCCGCCTCGGAGCGAGGGCAGAACATTTACTACGCGTCGTTCGCCGAACGCCCGAAGCACCTGGATCCGGTCCAGTCGTACACCGAGGACGAAGCGATCTTCACGCAGCAGGTCTACGAGCCGCTCCTGCAGTACCACTACCTCAAGCGACCGTACGAGCTGATTCCCCTCACGGCGGTCGAAGTGCCGAAGCCCAAGGTGATCGACGGCGGAAAGCTCACCGTATACGAGATCCGCATCAAGCCGGGCATCCGCTACCAGCCGCATCCGGCTTTCGTCGAGGAGAACCTGGCCCTCGACCGGCGCGACATCGACAAGCTGAAGAGCCCCTACGAGCTGGCCCTTGGCACGCGCGAGCTCACCGCCGACGACTATGTGTATCAGGTGAAGCGCCTCGCGCATCCACGGCTGCACTCGCCCATCCTGGGGCTCATGTCGGAATACATCGTCGGCCTCGACCGCTTCGCGAAGTCCATGAGGCAGCAGAAGGCCGAGGGGTGGCTCGACCTGCGGCAATTTCCGCTGGAAGGCGTCGAGCGCGTCGATGCGCACACGCTGCGCATCACGCTGAAGGGCAGCTATCCGCAGTTCGTCTACTGGCTGGCGATGCCGTTCTTCTCGCCCGTGCCCTGGGAAGCGGAGAAGTTCTTCGCGCAGCCCGGCATGGCGGAGAAGAACTTCACGCTCGACTGGTGGCCGGTCGGCACGGCGGCCTACATGCTCACGGAGAACAATCCGAACTCGCGCATGGTGCTCGAGCGTAACCCGAACTTCCGCGGCGAGCCGTATCCGTCCGAAGGCGAGCCGGGGGACCGCGCGGCCGGCCTGCTCGCGGACGCCGGGAAGACGATGCCGTTCGTCGACAAGGTGGTCTTCAGCCGCGAGAAGGAAAGCATTCCCTATTGGAACAAGTTCCTGCAGGGCTACTACGACAGCTCGGGCATCGGCTCCGACCAGTTCGACCAGGCGGTGCGCGTCTCGATCGAGGGAGACGCCGCGGTGACCCCGGAGATGGAGGAGAAGGGCATCCGGCTCAGCACTTCCGTGGAGACGAGCATCGGCTATCTGGCGTTCAACTGGGAGGATCCGCTCGTCGGCGGAGGCTCCGAGCGCTCGCGCAAGCTCCGTCAGGCGATCTCGATCGCGATCGACGTGGAGGAGCAGATCTCGATCTTCGCCAACGGGCGCGGCATCCCGGCGCAGGGCCCGATCGCGCCCGGCATCTTCGGGTACCGCGAGGGGCGCGAGGGGATCAACCCGGTCGTCTACGACTGGGTGGATGGGAAGCCGGTCAGGAAGAGCGTCGAAGCCGCGCGCAAGCTGCTGGCCGAGGCGGGCTACCCGAGCGGCCGCGAAGCGAAGACCGGCCGCCCGCTCGTGCTCTACCTCGACACGGTGGCGCGCGGTCCTGGCGACAAATCGGCCTTCGACTGGTACCGGCGCCAGTTCGAGAAGCTCGGCGTCCAGCTCGAAATCCGGGCCACGGACTGGAACCGCTTCCAGGAGAAGATCCGCAAGGGCTCCACGCAGCTCTTTCGCCTGGGCTGGAACGCCGACTATCCCGACCCGGAAAACTTTCTCTTCCTCCTCTACGGCCCGCAGAGCCGGGCGAAGAGCCAGGGCGAGAACACCGCGAATTACTCCAACCGCGAGTACGACGCGCTCTTCGAGCGCATGAAGAACATGGAAAACTCCCCGGAGCGCCAGCGCATCATCGACCGGATGGTGGAGATCGTGCGCGAGGACGCGCCCTGGGTCTGGGGGCTCTACCCCAAGAAGTACAGCCTTCGCCACTCCTGGCTCTCCAACGACAAGCCGAACGCCATGGCGCGCAACAACATGAAATACCAGCGCATCGACGTTGCCCGACGCGAGGCGCTGCGCGCGCAGTGGAACCGGCCCGTCGTATGGCCGGCGGCGCTGCTCTTGCTCGTGCTCGCCGTGTCCGCCATCCCGGCCTGGGCGAGCTACCGTCGCAAAGAGCGCATGGCGGCGAGGGCGGCCTGATGCTCGCCTACATCGTCCGCCGGGCGCTCTACGCCATTCCGATCCTCGTGGGCGTGAACATCATCACCTTCGCGCTCTTCTTCCTCGTCAATACGCCCGACGACATGGCTAGGATGCAGCTCGGCACGAAGCGCGTCACGCCCGAGGCGATCGAGAAGTGGAAGGCGGAGCGCGGCCTGGACAAGCCGCTCTTCGTGAACCGCGGCGCCGTCGGCTGGGAGAAGCTCACCGACACCGTGTTCTTCCAGAAATCGATCCGCCTCTTCGCCTTCGACTTCGGCTTTGCCGAGGACCAGCGCGACATCGCGAACGAGATCCGCACGCGCATGTGGCCGAGCCTCGCGCTCGCTCTGCCCGTTTTCGCGCTCGGGCTCCTGGTGAACATCACCTTCGCGATGATCCTCGCCTTCTTCCGCGCCACGTACCTCGACTTCTGGGGCGTCACGCTCTGCGTGGCGATGATGTCGGTCTCGGGCCTCTTCTACATCATCGGCGGGCAGTACCTCTTTTCCAAGGTCTGGCACCTCTTCCCGATCTCGGGCTTCATCGGCGGCGGGAGCGCCGGCAAGTTCGTGTTCCTGCCGGTCGTGATCGGCGTGGTCGGCGGCTTCGGCGCGAGCGCGCGGCTCTACCGCACGCTTTTCCTCGAGGAAATGTCGAGGGACTACGTGCGGACCGCGCGCGCCAAGGGCCTGGGCGAGGCCGTGGTGCTTTTCCGGCACGTCCTCCGAAACGCGCTGATCCCGATCCTGACCGGCGTAGTGGTCGTGATCCCGAGCCTCTTTCTCGGCAGCCTCATCTCCGAGTCGTTCTTCGGCATTCCCGGCCTTGGCAGCTACACGATCGACGCCATCCAGGCGCAGGACTTCGCCGTGGTGCGCGCCATGGTGTTCATCGGCTCGGTCCTCTACATCGTGGGACTCCTCCTCACCGATATCTCCTATACGGTGGTGGACCCGCGCATCCGGCTCGAATAGGCGGCGATGCCTTTCCTGCCGGTCTTCCTGCCGACGGACGTGCTCTTCTGGTTCCTGATCGCCGGCGTCGCGGGCTACGCGGCTTATTGCCTGCGCCGCCCGCACCTGGCGTTGCCTTGGCGGCGAGTCTTCCGCTCGGGCGTCGCCCTTGCGTGCGCCGTGATCCTTGCCGTCTTCACGCTGGCCGCGCTTCTCGACTCGGTCCATTTCCGGCCGCGCCTGCCGGCCGAGGGCTCGGGAGGCCCCGCCTATTCGGCGGAAGTGCTTTCGCTCCTTGACCTCGCGCTTTCGGGGATCCGTGGCAAGAACGAGCGCACCTATTCCGCGCCGCTCGCCACGCGGCTCTACGCGAAGGAGGTGGTGGAGGTCCGCGAAGGTCCGGACGCCGGCAAGCAGGTGCGCGAATATCCGCGCTTGCGCTACGGCGGCGCCCACCTCGCGAGCGAGCAGGACTGGGTCGGCGACGTCTTTGCGCGCGTGGGCGCCGGGCTCGTTGCCGCTTGCGTCGCCGCGGCGCTGCTCGGACTGGCGGTGCGGCGCCTGCGCCGGCGCGCGCCCGATGTCCCATGGAAGGCCGGCGGGGCGGCGCTTCTCGCGCTCCTCGTCCTCGCCTTGCCGATCGCCTTCCTTGCGCCGTACTACCACGTCCTCGGAACGGACAAGGTGGGCCAGGATGTCCTTTACCTCGCTCTGAAGTCCGTGCGGGTGAGCCTCATCATCGGCACGCTGACCACGCTCGTCCTGCTGCCGATTGCCATCGCGCTCGGTCTCATGGCGGGCTATTTCCGCGGCTGGGTGGACGATGCAATCCAGTATGTCTACACGACGCTGAACTCCATCCCCGGCGTGCTCCTCATCGCGGCGTTCGTGCTCATGCTCCAGGTGTTCCTCGAGCGCCATTCGGAGTGGTTCTATACGGCCGCCGAGCGGGCGGACGCGCGGTTGCTCGTCCTGTGCGTCGTCCTCGGCATCACGAGCTGGACCGGCCTCGCGAGGCTGCTGCGCGGGGAGGCGCTCAAGCTCTCGCAGCTCGACTTCGTCCAGGCCGCGCACGCCTTTGGCGTGCCCGACCGCAGGATCCTCTCGCGCCACCTGCTCCCCAACGTGGCGCACATCGTGATCATCTCGGTGGTCATGGATTTCTCCGGCCTCGTGCTCGCCGAGGCGGTCCTTTCCTATGTCGGCGTGGGGGTCGATCCGGCCACGACGAGCTTCGGCACCATGATCAATGCGGCGCGGCTCGAGATGGGGCGCG
Organism: Betaproteobacteria bacterium; assembly: GCA_019237595.1. Classification (GTDB taxonomy): domain Bacteria; phylum Pseudomonadota; class Gammaproteobacteria; order Burkholderiales; family SG8-39; genus SCGC-AG-212-J23. The sequence continues at coordinate 4,871 of JAFAGU010000002.1, forward strand.
AGCCGATCGTCTGGTGGTCGCTCGCCGCGGCGTTCGTGTTCATGTTCGTGCTGGTCCTCGCGGCTAACCTTTTCGCCGACGCCGTGCGAGACGGCTTCGACCCGCGGGTGCGGGTCGGAGGAGCGCCCGCATGAGCGCGGTGCTGCAGGCCCAGGAGCTTCGCACCGTGCTCGACACGACGGCCGGGGCGCTTCGCGCCGTCGATGGAGTGAACTTCGAGCTTCTGGAAGGCGAATGCTTTGCGCTCGTCGGGGAGTCGGGCTGCGGCAAATCCATGACTGCGCTCTCCGTCATGCGGCTGCTCCCCGAAGCCGCGCATGTCGCTTCGGGCGAGGTGAGGTTGGACGGCACGGACCTGCTCGCGCTTCCGGAGGCGGCCATGCGCGCCGTGCGGGGGCGCCGCATCGCGATGATCTTTCAGGAGCCGGGAACGGCGCTGAATCCGGTGCTCACGGTCGGAAAGCAGATCGTCGAGGTGCTGGACCGGCATTTGCCGCAGCCCAAAGCGGTCCAGCAGCGAAAGGCGATCGAGCTCCTCAGGGCCGTGGGGATCCCCGAACCCGAGCGGCGCTTCGACGAGTACCCGTTCCAGCTCTCCGGAGGGCAAAAGCAACGGGTGATGATCGCCGCCGCGCTGGCCGTGGATCCCGAGGTGCTGATCGCGGACGAACCGACCACGGCGCTCGATGTCACCATCCAGGCGCAGATCCTCGAACTGCTCAGGCGGCTTCAACGGGAGCGCCGGATGGCACTGCTGCTGATCACGCACGACCTCGGCATCGTCGCCCAGATGGCGGACCGCGTGGCGGTCATGTACGCCGGCGAAATCGTCGAGCTCGCGAACCGCGAAGCCTTCTTCCGAGCCCCGCAGCACCCGTATTCGCGCAAGCTCTTCGCGGCGCTGCCGTCCCGGCAACACGCCGGAGAGCTGGCCGTGATCCCGGGCCAGGTCCCGAGCCTCACACGGCGCTTCGTGCAATGCCGCTTCGTCGAGCGCTGCGACTTCGCCTTCGACCGTTGTCGCGCCGAGGCGCCGCGGCTCTACGAGCCGGTGCCGGGGCAGCGCGCCCGCTGCTTCTTGAGGGAAAAGGATGCTGCGGGGCCTCTTGTGTCTTCCGTGTCGCAAGGCGCTGCCGAATCGAAGCGAACGGACGCAGGGAAGCTGTTGCTCAAGGTCGACGAGCTCAAGGTGCACTTCCCGATCCGCCGCGGCATCCTCAAGCGAACCATCGGTTACGTCCGGGCAGTGGACGGTGTCTCCCTCGAGCTTCACGAAGGGCGAACGCTTGCCCTCGTCGGAGAGTCGGGCTGCGGCAAGACGACCACCGGCAAGGCCATCCTCCAGCTCATCCGCCCAAGCGCAGGCAAGGTGGTGTTCGATGAGCGGGACATCGGCTCCCTTCCCGGGGCGCAGCTCCGCCCGTTTCGTTCGGCGATGCAGATCGTGTTCCAGGACCCGTACGCCTCGCTCGATCCGCGCATGCGCGTAGCGGACATCCTGCTCGAGGGGATGCGCAGCCTCGGCGTCGGGCGGGACGATGCCGAACGGCTGGACCGCCTCGCCGCCCTCTTGGAGAACGTCGGCCTGCCGCCCGACTCGCTGCAGCGCTACCCGCACGAATTCTCGGGCGGCCAGCGCCAGCGGATCGCCATCGCGCGAGCGCTCGCCGTGGAACCGAGGCTCATCGTGTGCGACGAGCCGACGAGCGCGCTCGACGTCTCCGTCCAGGCGCAGATCCTCAATCTACTGCGTTCGCTGCAGCGGCGGCTCGGCATCGCGTACCTCTTCATCACGCACAACATCGCCGTCGTCGACTATGTCGCGCACGAGGTTGCGGTGATGCGGGAGGGCCGGATCGTCGAGCGCGGCAGCACGGACGAGGTCCTTCGCTCGCCGAAGCACGCGTACACGAAGACGCTTCTCGCTGCCGTCCCCGTAGTCCCGGCCGCCGGGCTGGCATCATGAGCGAGCGCCATACCACCGTGCTCTTCGCCGACGTGAGCGAGAGCACGAAGATCTACGAGACGGCGGGCGACTCGGCGGCGCACGAGGCCATCGACCGCTGCCTGGCGCTCCTTCGCCAGGCGACGCAGGCCGCGGGCGGGCGGGTGGTGAAGACGATCGGCGACGAAGTGATGTCGGTATTCGCCCGCGCCGATGCCGCTGCCGCGGCGGCGGCCGAGATGCAGGGCGGCGTGGACCACTTGCCCCCGGTCGCGGGCCTGAAGCTCGCGCTCAGGATCGGCTTCCACGCCGGCCCGGTCATCCAGAAGGAGAGCGACGTCTTCGGCGATACGGTGAACCTCGCGTCGCGCCTGGCGGAGCAGGCCGGGCGCGGGCAGATCATCACTTCGGCGGAGACGGCGGCGATCCTGGGGCCGATGTTCCGCGGGGCGCTTCGCGACCTCTACGCGATCCCGGTGAAGGGCAAGGCCGAGCCCGTGGCGCTATGCGAGCTCCTTTGGCGCCGCGACGACGACGCGACGGTGTTCTCGACCTCCACTCCCGGGCTCCAGGCGCCTGCGGCGCCGCTTCGCTTGAAGTACCACGCGACGGAGATCCTCCGCCGCCGGGACAACGACAGCGTGGTGATCGGTCGCGAGGCGGGGTGCGGACTGGTGATCGCGGATCCCAAGGCTTCGCGCCGGCACTGCACGGTCGAGCGCCGAGGCGACAAGTGGGTGATCCAGGACCACAGCACGAACGGCACCTACGTGAGCGTGGAAGGGGACACCGAGCTGCTCCTGCGCCGGGAGGAGCTGACGCTCAGGAAGCGCGGCTGGATCGCCTGCGGGCAACCCCGCGCCGGAACGCAGGACGCGGTCCAGTTCTGGTGCGAATAGCCTCTTCAGAAATATCCTGAAGTAGGCGCGCTAACTATCTGCTTTCTTGTATTGTTTCGGCTTTGCCTTCGGCCGGGGCTTGGCCTTGCTCCGCGACTTGCCGGTGCTGCGCACTTCGACAGCCAGGCGCTGGCCGACCGAGAGCCGCCCGACGTGGTTCAGCCGCTTCAGGTCCTCGACGGTGACCGAATAGCGCCGGGCGATGGAGGCGAGCGTTTCCCCCGGCTTCACGGTGTGGAAGATGCGGCGGTACACGACCGGAATCGGCGGCGCGTACATGATCGGCAGGCGCTCGAACGAGGCACCGGCGGTGCGGTCCACCGGCACGACGAGCAGGGTGGGCAAGCCGCGCGAGCGGGACGGGATGCCGTTCACCTGCTTGAGCTGGGCGAGCGTCATGCCGTGGCGCTTGGCGATCGTCTCGAGGGACTCGCCCTTCTTGGGCTGGTAGGTCTTCCAGGAGACGAGCGATTTCTGGTGCTTCTCGAGGTTCGCGTGGAAGACGTCGATCTTGTCCGCGGGAAGGATGATGCGCGGCGTGTCCGCGGCGCGGATGATCGGCCGGCTGAAGGCGGGATTGAGCGCGATGAACTCCTCGACGGGCATCTCGGCGAGCTTCGCCGCGAGCTGCACGTCCATGTCCTGGACCTGCTCGTAGGTGACGAAATACGGCTCGTTCGGGATCGGCGAGAGGTCGATGGCGAAGGGCTTCGGGTCGCGGATGATGTTCTTCAGCGCCTGGAGCTTCGGGATGTACTGGCGCGTCTCGACCGGCATCGTGAGGTGCGCGTAGTCGGTCGGCTTGCCGGCGCGGCGGTTTTTCTCGATCGCGCGCGCGACCGCGCCTTCGCCCCAGTTATAGGAGGCGAGCGCGAGCTGCCAGTCCCCGTGCATGTCGTAGAGCTTGCTCAGGTACTCGAGCGCCGCGGCCGTGGACTCCACGATGTCGCGGCGCGCGTCGTACCACCAGTTCTGCTGGAGGTCGTAGCGCTTGCCGGTGCCCGGGATGAACTGCCAAAGGCCGGAGGCGTGCGCGCGCGAATATGCCATCGGGTTGAAGGCGCTCTCGACGATCGGCAGGAGGGCGAGCTCGGTCGGCATGCCTCGCTTCTCGAGCTCCTCGACGATGTGATACAGGTAGAGGCGGCTGCGGTCGAAGACGCGCTGCAGGTATTCCGGCCGCGCGGCGTAGAAGGCCATCTTGTCCCGCACGAGCGGGCTGTCGAGGTCGGGGATCGCAAAGCCGCGCCGGATCCGCTCCCAGAGATCCTCGGGCGGGACTGTGCGGTCGATCGTGACGATGCGCACCGAGCCGCCGAGCTCGCGCTTCTCGCCCTCGAAGGGCGGCAGCTTGGCGGCGTCGATCGGCTGGGCGGCCGGGGCGCGGCCGGAAGCGGGGGCTGGAGCGGCCGGCGTTTCCAATATGGGGCCGCTGGGCGCCGGCGTGGGCGCATCGCGCGGCCCGGGCGCGGAGGCGCAAGCGCTCAGCAGGAGCGCCGAAGCCACGGTGAGCGCTCCGAAAGCGCGGATCAGAAGCGGTTCTTCCATTCGCGGATCGCGGCGAAGACCTGCGCGGGTGCGCCGAGGCGCTCGCCGAGATACTTGTTCGCTGATTCGACCACCGGCCGCTGGCGGCAGCGCAGGAAGGGATTGGTGGCTTTCTCCTCGCCGAGCGTGCTCGGCAGGGTGGGGCGGCCGGCCTCGCGAAGCCGGCGATCGCGCGCCTCGCGCTCAACGAGCGCGCGGTTCTCCGGCTCGACCGCCTTCGCGAAACCGATGTTCGCCAGCGTGTATTCGTGGCCGCAATACACTTTCGTCTCGTCCGGGAGCGCGGCGAGCTTCTCGAGCGATGCGTACATCTGCTCGGGCGTGCCTTCGAACACGCGGCCGCAGCCGCACGCGAAGAGCGTGTCGCCACAGAAAAGCGCGCCGGCCCCATAATAGGCAATGTGCGCGCGCGTGTGGCCCGGGATGTCGAGAACGGAAAACGAGGCGCCGATCTCCGGGACCTTCACTTCGTCTCCCTCCGATACGGGATGAGTAAGCGTCGGGATCGGCTCCCGCTTCGGCCCGTAGACCGGAACGCCCTTTCCGGCAACCTCCAGCAGCGCGGCCACGCCGCCAACGTGATCGGCGTGATGGTGCGTGGCGAGGATCGCGCAGAGCCGCAGCCCTTCCTTGCCGAGGTAGTCCAGCACGGGCGCGGCGTCTCCCGGATCGACGACCGCTGCGTTCCCTCCGGCGCGCAGCGTCCAGATGTAGTTGTCCTTGAATGCCTTGACGGGAACGACCTGAAGCATGGACCGGCGATCCTTCGTGCAGAACGGGGCGCAGAAGTATAACGGTGGCCGTTCGTCGCTTTCTGCGTGGCTTCCCACCCCGCAGGGCGCCTACGTGCTCGAATGGGAGCTCGCCCAGTTTGACAGCGCCGTCGAGGATGTGTTCGGGTTCCGGGCGGTGCAGGTCGGCCTACCCGAAGTCGATTTTCTGCGACAGAACCGGATCCCGTACCGCTTTTCGGTCGCGCTCGAGCCGGGCGCGCGGGTCGCGGCTGATCCGCTGCAGATGCCGATTGCGACCCAGAGCGTGGACCTCGTCGTGCTGCCGCACGTGCTCGAGAACCACGACGATCCGCACCAGGTGCTTCGCGAGACCGAGCGGGTGCTCGTGCCCGACGGGCATGTGGTGATCTCCGGGTTCAATCCCGCGTCCCTCTGGCGCTTGCGGCAGCTTTTCGGTCGCAACGAGGCGCCCTGGGACGCCAGCTACATCGGGCTCCTACGCCTGCGCGACTGGTTGCGCGTCCTGGGGTTCGAGCTGAACGGCGGAAAGTTCGGCTGCTATGCGCCGCCGTTCCGCGAAGAGCTGTGGCTGCGCCGCTTCGCCTTCATGGAAAAGGCGGGGGCGCGCTGGTGGCCGATCACTGGCGGCGTCTACGTCGTGCGCGCGGTGAAGCGCGTGCCGGGCATGCGCGTCGTCACGCCGGCGTGGCGCAAGGAGCGCGCGCGGCGCCGGGCGCTCGCCGCGATCCCGCAGCGCTCGCACAAGAACAATTCCCATGGATGAGGCGCTCGTCGAGATCTTCACCGACGGCGCTTGCAAGGGAAACCCGGGACCCGGCGGGTGGGGCGCCCTCCTCAGGTCGGGAACCCGGGAAAAGGAGCTCTGGGGCGGCGAAGCGCAGACGACCAACAACCGCATGGAGCTCATGGCGGTGATCCGCGCCCTCGAGGCGCTGAAGCAGCCTACCCGCGCGCGCGTCTACACCGACTCGCAATACGTGCAGAAGGGCATCTCGGAGTGGGTGCGCAAGTGGAAGCGCAACGGCTGGAAGACCGCGGACAGGAAAGCCGTCAAGAACGACGACCTGTGGCGCGAGCTCGACGAGCTCGCCGCCCGTCACGAGATCGAGTGGCACTGGGTGAAGGGCCACGCAGGACATCCTGAGAATGAAAGAGCCGACGCGCTCGCGAACAAGGGGATACCGCTTTGACGAGACAGATCGTCCTCGACACGGAAACCACCGGCCTCAACGCCAAGCTCGGCGATCGCGTGATCGAGATCGGCTGCATCGAGATCGCGAGCCGGCGCTTCACCGAACGCAACTTCCACGCGTACGTCAACCCGGGGCGCGACATCGACGAGGGCGCGCTCAAGGTCCACGGCCTGTCCAAGGAGTTTCTGGCGGACAAGCCGGCCTTCGCCGAGGTCGCCGGAGACTTCGTCGCCTACGTCCAGGGAGCGGAGCTCGTCATCCACAACGCCGACTTCGACGTCGAGTTCCTCGACCTCGAGCTCAAGCTCGCCGGCCTCGGAAGGCTCTCCGACTACGCAGGCAAGATCACCGACACGCTCGCCCTCGCGCGCGAGCTCCATCCGGGCAAGAAGAACTCCCTCGACGCGCTCTGCGAGCGCTACGCGATCGACAATTCCAACCGCACTTTCCACGGCGCGCTCCTCGACGCGCGCCTGCTCGCCGAGTGTTTTCTCGCCATGACGCGCGGCCAGGAGAGCCTCATGATGGAGCTCGAGGCCCCCGCCGCGGCCGCATCGGCGCTCGCGGCGCTGAAGGTGGACGTCTCGCGGCTCATGGTCGTGCGCGCCACGGACGAGGAGGCGGCGCTGCACGAGCAATACCTCGATGCCATGGAGAAGGAGGCCAAAGGACCGCCGTTATGGCGTCGTATACTTGGAACGGCGTGAGGACTGCGTGAATCCCTTCGAGCGCGACCTGGACAAGAATCCGGCGAACTACGCGCCGCTCACGCCGCTTTCGTTCCTCGAGCGCTCGGCGTATGTCTATCCCGATCGCGTCTCGGTCATCCACGGGGCTTCGCGCTACACGTGGCGCCAGACCTACGAGCGTGCGCGCCGCCTCGGCTCCGCGCTCGCCCGGCGGGGAATCGGACCCGGACACACCGTCGCGGCGATGCTGCCCAACATCCCGGCGATGTACGAGGCGCATTTCGGCGTCGCGATGTGCGGCGCGGTGCTGAACACCGTCAACACGCGGCTCGACGCCGACGCGATCGCGTTCATGCTCGAGCATGGCGAGGCGCGCGTGCTCCTGACCGACCTTGAATTCTCGGGGACGATCGAGAAAGCGCTGCAGAAGCTCAAGTCGAAGCCGGTCGTGATCGATGTCGTCGATCCCGAATATCCAGGCGGCAAGCGCCTGGGGGAGCGAACGTACGAGGAGCTCCTCGCGGAAGGCGACGCGGCGTTCGCATGGCGCTGGCCGCAGGACGAGTGGGAGGCGATCTCCCTCAACTACACCTCCGGCACGACCGGCAACCCGAAGGGCGTCGTCTACCACCATCGCGGCGCTTACCTGAACGGCCTGGGAAACATCGTGGCCTGGGGAATGCCTCACCACTCGGTCTACCTGTGGACGCTGCCGATGTTCCACTGCAACGGCTGGTGCTTCCCGTGGACCATGGCGGCCAATGCGGGGGTGAACGTGTGCCTGCGCAGGGTAGAGCCCGAGCTTATTTTTTCGTTGATGAAGCAAAACCGGGTCACGCACTACTGCGGCGCGCCGATCGTTCACCAGATGCTCATCAACGCCCCAGCGGCTCTTCGCAAAGGCATCGACTGGACGGTCAACTGCCTCGTTGCCGGCGCGGCGCCGCCGGCGGCCGTAATTGAGGGCATGCAGCAGATCGGCTTCAACATCACGCACGTATATGGCCTCACTGAGACTTATGGCCCGGCTACCGTTTGTGCGAAGTCTCCCGACTGGGCAACGCTTCCGCTCGCCGACCAGGTGCGCCTGAACGGCCGGCAGGGCGTGCGCTACCACGTCGAGGAAGGGCTTACGGTCATGGACCCAGAGACGATGCAGCCCGTGCCCGCGGACGGCGAGACGATGGGCGAGATCATGTTCCGCGGCAACATCACGATGAAGGGCTACCTGAAGAACCCGAAGGCTTCGCAGGAAGCGTTCCGCGGCGGCTGGTTCCACTCCGGCGACCTCGCGGTCATGCAGCCAGACGGCTACGTGAAGATCAAGGACCGGTCCAAGGACATCATCATCTCCGGGGGCGAGAACATCTCGTCCATCGAGGTGGAGGACATCCTTTACCGCCATCCCGCCGTCATGGCGGCCGCCGTCGTCGCCATGCCCGACGACAAGTGGGGCGAGACGCCCTGTGCCTTCGTCGAATTGAAAAAAGATTCCGAGGTGAGCGAGCGCGAGATCATCGACTTCTGCCGGCAGCACATGGCGAGGTTCAAGGCGCCGCGCGCGGTGGTCTTCGGCGAGCTGCCCAAGACCTCCACCGGCAAGATCCAGAAGTTCATGCTGCGCGAGAAGGCGAAGTCCACCTCGGCAATCGACACCTAGCGATGAGCGCGAACCCCAAGGCCGAAGAAGCCGTGCTGCTGCGCGAGGACCGCGAGGGCATCTGCGCGCTCACCATGAACCGCCCCGCGCAGATGAACCTCCTGACGAGCGAGATGTTGGGCGCGCTCCAGGACGCGTTTGATTCATTGAAAAGCGATTCGAACGTTCGCGTCGTCGTCCTTCGCGCTGCCGGGAAGGGTTTCTGCGCCGGGCACGACCTCAAGGAAATCCGCGCGCTTCGCGAGCAGCCGAAGATCGCGCAGCTCTTCAAGCAGTGCAGCCGCATGATGCAGACGATCGCGCAGATGCCGCAGCCCGTGATCGCGCGGGTCCAGGGCGCTGCCGCGGCGGCCGGATGCCAGCTCGTCGCGCAGTGCGACCTTGCGGTGGCTTCCGAAGCCGCGAAGTTCACCACGCCGGGCGTGACCTGGGGGTTCTTCTGCTCCACCCCGGGCGTGGCGATCGGGCGCAATCTCCAGAGGAAGCACGCCATGGAGATGCTGCTCACTGGCGACGTCATCGACGCGCGTCGCGCACTGGAATGGGGCCTCGTCAACTCCGTCGTCCCGGCCGAGCAGCTCGATGCTGAAGTTCTCAATCTTGCAAGAAAGATCGCCGACAAGCCCCCGGCCACCGTCGCCGCGGGGAAGCGCGCTTTCTATCAGCAGATGGACCTCGGCCTGGAGAAGGCCTACGCGCTCGCCTCGGAGGTCATCGCCTCGAGCTTCGCGCACCAGGAGGGACGCGCGGGAATGGACGCCTTCATCGACAAAAAACCCCCGCCGAAGCGTGTATGATCGCGCCGCGCCGAGGAGGGCGCACGCAGCTTGTCCGATGACGTCATTCTCGAAACGCGCGGGCTGACGAAGGAATTCAAGGGCTTCGTCGCCGTCAATAACGTTGCCTTGCGCGTGCGGCGCGGCACGATCCACGCGCTGATCGGGCCGAACGGCGCCGGCAAGACCACCTGCTTCAACCTCCTCACGCACTTTCTCGAGCCCACGCGCGGCAGCATCTTCTACAAGGGCAACGACATCACCGGTTCGCCGCCGGCGCGCATCGCCCGCGCCGGGCTCGTGCGCTCCTTCCAGATTTCGGCCGTATTCCCGCACCTGACGGTGCTCGAGAACGTGCGAATCGCCCTGCAGCGCAAGAAGCGCGGGCCGTCCTTCGACTTCTGGGTGTCCGAGAAAACGCTCGAGCAGCTGAACAGCCCGGCGCGCGAGCTGATCCACGCGGTGGGCCTCGAGGAATTCGAAGGCACGATCGCCGTCGAGCTTCCCTACGGGCGCAAGCGCGCGCTCGAGATCGCCACGACGCTGGCGCTCGACCCGGAGGTCATGCTGCTCGACGAGCCTACCGCCGGAATGACGCATTCCGACGTCGAGCGCATCACCGCGCTCGTCAAGCGCGTGTCGGCCAATCGCACGGTCCTCATGGTGGAGCACAACCTGTCCGTGGTCTCCACGCTTTCCAACACGATCACCGTCCTCCAGCGCGGCGAGATCCTGGCCGAGGGCGATTACGCCAGCGTCTCGAAGAACCCGCAGGTCGTCGAGGCTTACCTCGGAGCCGGCCATGGGTGAGATCCTGCTTGCCATCAAGAATCTCAACGCGTGGTACGGCGAATCCCACATCCTGCACGGGATGGACTTCGAGGTGCGCGAAGGCGAGGTCGTCACGCTCCTTGGCCGCAACGGAGCCGGCAAGACGACCACGCTCAAGTCGATCATGGGGATGGTGGGAAAGCGCCAGGGCTCGGTTCTCTTTCGCAATAGAGAATTAATTCATTTGGCGTCGAACCGCATCGCCCGGCAGGGCATCGCGTTCTGCCCGGAGGAGCGTGGCATCTTCGCGAGCCTCGACGTGGAGGAGAACCTGCTCCTGCCGCCGCAGGTCGCCGCGGGCGGCCTCGGCCTCGAGCAGATCTACGAGCTTTTCCCCAACCTCAAGGAGCGCCTGCGCAGCCAGGGGACCAAGCTCTCCGGCGGCGAGCAGCAGATGCTCGCGATCGGCCGCATCCTGCGCACCGGCGCGCAGCTCCTGCTCCTCGACGAGCCGACCGAGGGCCTCGCGCCCGTGATCGTGCAGCAGATCGGCCGCACGATCGAGCGGCTGAAGAAGGAGGGCTTCACGATCCTCCTCGTCGAGCAGAATTTCCGGTTCGCCCAGAAGCTCGCCGACCGCCACTACATCGTCGAGCACGGCCGAGTCGTCGAGATGGTGCCGGGGGCCGCGCTCGAGGCGAACATGCACCGGGTTCACGAGTACTTAGGCGTTTAATCCCAGGAGGAACGATGTCCCAGCTCAAGAAGCTTGCAGCAGCAGTCGCCGTGGCGCTCGCCGCGGGCAGCGCCCAGGCCCAGGTCTCGGGCGGCGTGGTCAAGATCGGCGTCCTGAACGACATGTCGAGCCTGTACGCCGACATCGGCGGCCCGGGCTCGGTGGTCGCGGCGAAGATGGCGGTCGAGGACTTCCAGAAGAGCTCGAAGGCCGGGCTCAAGGTCGAGGTGGTCTCGGCCGACCACCAGAACAAGCCCGACGTCGGATCGCAGATCGCCCGCCAGTGGTACGACACCGACGGCGTGGACGTGATCGTCGACGTGCCGACTTCCTCCGTGGCGCTCGCCGTGAGCCAGGTGACTCGCGAGAAGGGCAAGGCGCTCCTGAACACCGGCGCGGCGACTTCCGACCTGACCGGCAAGGCCTGCTCGCCGAATACGATCCACTGGCTCTACGACACGTGGATGCTCGCGAACGGCACCGGCAGCGCGATCGTGAAGACTGGCGGCGACACGTGGTTCTTCCTGACGGCGGACTACGCCTTCGGTCACGCGCTCGAGCGCGACACCGAGGCGGTCGTGATCAAGAACGGCGGCAAGGTGCTCGGCAAGGTGCGCCATCCGCTGAACGCGCAGGATTTCTCGTCGTTCCTGCTCCAGGCGCAGGCGTCCAAGGCGAAGGTAATCGGCCTCGCGAACGCCGGCGGCGACACGATCAACTCCATCAAGCAGGCGGCGGAGTTCGGCATCGTGCGCGGCGGTCAAAGCCTCGCCGGGCTGCTCGTGTTCCTCTCCGACGTGCATGGCCTCGGTTTGGAGAAGGCGCAGGGCCTGATCTTCACCGAGACCTGGTACTGGGACATGAACGATGCGAGCCGCGCCTGGACCAAGCGCTTCATCGCGCAGACGAACGGCAAGTACCCGACCATGGACCAGGCCGGCGTGTACTCGGCAGTGCTGAACTACCTCAAGGCTGTCGAAGGCGCGAAGACCGACGACGGCACCAAGGTGGTCGAGCAGCTGAAGAAGACCGGCGCCGACGATCCGCTCTTCGGCAAGGGTCCGATCCGCGAGGACGGGCGGAAGATCCACAACGCCTATCTCTTCGAGGTCAAGAAGCCCTCGGAGTCCAAGGGCCCGTACGACTACTACAAGCTGCGCGCCACCATCCCGGCGGACCAGGCGTTCCGGCCGCTGAAGGAAGGCGGCTGCCCGCTCGTCAAGTAGATCGGGGGAGGGCAGGGCGTGGAGATCTTCGGCGTGCCGACGCAGGCGCTTTTCGGCCAGCTGCTGATCGGCCTCATCAACGGGTCTTTCTACGCCCTGCTTTCGCTCGGGCTGGCCGTGATCTTCGGCCTGCTCAACATCATCAACTTCACTCATGGCGCCCAGTACATGCTGGGCGCCTTCTGCGCCTACCTGCTGCTCGAGAAGCTCGGGCTCGGATACTGGTGGGCGCTCGTCATCGCCCCCGTGCTCGTCGGCGCGCTCGGCATCATCATCGAGCGAACGATGCTGAAGCAGCTCTACAAGCTCGACCACCTGTACGGCTTGCTGCTTACCTTCGGCCTAGCGCTCGTCATCCAGGGCGTCTTCCGCAACCAGTACGGCTCCTCGGGGCAGCCCTATGCGATTCCGCCGGCGCTTGCGGGAGGCCACAACCTGGGCTTCATGTTCCTGCCGACCTACCGGGCCTGGGTCATCGTGGCGTCGGTCGTGATCTGCTTCGGGACGTGGTTCCTCATCGAGAGGACGAAGCTCGGCTCCTACCTCCGGGCGGCGACCGAGAACCCGGAGCTCGTCCAGGCCTTCGGGATCAACGTGCCGCGGATGATCACGCTCACCTACGGTTTCGGCGTGGCGCTCGCCGCGCTTGCGGGCGTCATGGCCGGGCCGATCTACCAGGTGAGCCCGCAGATGGGCGCGGACCTCATCATCGTCGTGTTCGCGGTCGTCGTCATCGGTGGCATGGGCTCGATCATGGGCTCGATCCTCACCGGCTTCGGCCTGGGCGTGCTCGAAGGCCTCACCAAGGTGTTCTACCCCGAGGCGTCGAACACGGTCATCTTCATCGTCATGGCCCTCGTGCTGCTCGTGAAGCCGGCCGGGCTCTTCGGCACGCAGAAATGACCCAGTCGAAGACCCACGAGCGCGTCGCCTTCGGGGTCATGGTGGCTTTTTTTGTCCTCGCGCCGCTCGTCGTGTACCCGGTGTTCCTGATGAAGGTGATGTGCTTCGCGCTCTTCGCCTGCGCATTCAACCTGCTCATCGGCTATGGCGGCTTGCTCTCCTTCGGGCATGCCATGTTCCTCGGCACCGCCGGCTATGCCGCGGCGCACTCGGCCAAGGTGTGGGGCTTCTCGCCCGAAGTGGCCATCGTCTTCGGCACCGCCTGCGCATGCGCGCTCGGCGGCATCGCCGGCGTGCTCGCGATCCGCAGGCAGGGCATCTATTTCGCGATGATCACGCTTGCGCTCGCGCAGATGATCTTCTTCTATTACCTCCAGGCGCCCTTTACGGGCGGGGAGGACGGCATCCAGGCGGTTCCCCGCGGGCGCCTGCTCGGCCTCCTGGACTTGTCGAACATCTGGGCGATGTACGCCGTGGTGCTGGTCGTCTTCCTCGCCGGCTTCCTCTTCATCTACCGGGCCATCCATTCGCCCTTCGGCCAGGTGCTGAAGTCCATCCGGGAAAACGAGCCGCGGGCCGTCTCCCTCGGCTACGACACCACGCGGTACAAGCTCCTCGCGTTCATCCTGTCCGCAACGCTCGCCGGCCTTGCCGGGGCGACGAAAGCGATCGTGTTCCAGCTCGCCTCTCTCACGGACGTCCACTGGTCGATGTCCGGCGAGGTGGTGCTCATGACGCTCCTCGGCGGCCTCGGGACGATCTTCGGTCCTGTCGTTGGAGCGCTCGTGGTCGTGTCGCTGGAAAACTACCTCGCCCAGCTCGGGGCCTGGGTGACGGTGGTTCAGGGAGGCATCTTCGTGCTCTGCGTGCTCACCTTCCGCCGGGGCATCGTGGGAGAGCTCGGCCGCCTCATCCGCCGGCCGTTGTAAGAACCTCCAAAGCCGCCTGCTGCATCGCAGCGAGGCCGGGGAAATCCCCCACCAGGATTTACGAAGTTTGTGCCGGTGGGAACTATCCTCGGGCGTCCTTGGTTTTATCGCGGCGTCTAGGTATAGTTCCACTTGAAATACTTGCACTAAGGGTCAGACAACAAAAGCTTTCTCGAAGTCTTCGCCTTATTCCCGGGTTTCGAGAAGGCGCGCAAGAGCCCGCGCATCGCAGGAACCTGAGCGCAGCGACTTGGCGAGAGGAGAGCGATCGCAGTGAGCGATGCAGCCGCGGAGCGGATCAAGATCCTCGTGATCGACGACAGCAACACCATCCGGCGCAGCGCCGAGATGTTCCTGCGCCAGGCCGGCTACGAGGTCATCCTGGCCGAGGACGGCTTCGACGCGCTCGCGAAGATCTCCGACCACGAGCCGCAGGTGATCTTCGTCGACATCATGATGCCGCGCCTTGACGGCTACCAGACCTGCGCGCTGATCAAGCAGAACCCGATGCTCAAGACGACGCCGGTGATCATGCTTTCGAGCAAGGACGGCGTCTTCGATCGCGCGCGCGGCCGGCTCGCAGGCTCCGACCGCTACCTCACCAAGCCCTTCACCAAGGAGGCGCTCCTCGACGCCGTCAGGCAGCACGTGCGTCCGGGCGCGGCTCCCTCCTAACCAGCAGAGGTTCTCACCATGGCCATCAAGAACGTTCTCGTCGTCGACGACTCTCCCACCGACCGCCAGCACCTGACCGACATCCTCGCGAAGGGCGGCTACAGCGTTTCCACCGCCGCGAGTGCCGAAGAGGGCATGGCGAAGGCGAAGCAGACCAAGCCCGACCTCGTCGTCATGGACGTAGTGATGCCCGGGCAGAACGGCTACCAGGCGACGCGCGAGCTCTCGAAGGACGACGCGACGAAGAGCATCCCCGTGATCCTGTGCACGAGCAAGAGCCAGGAGACCGACAGGGTGTGGGGCATGCGCCAAGGCGCGCGCGACTACGTGACCAAGCCCGTGAACGGCACGGAGCTCCTGAAGAAGATCTCGGCCCTCGGATAAGCGGTGGCGGAAAAGCTCTCCCTTCGCGATTACCAGCGCGACCTCGCCGAGCGGCTGCGGGCCGCCGAGGCGACACGCGTGTCATCGCTGCTCGCCGTCCAGATCGGCGACGAAGGGTGGCTCGTCGACCTCACCGATGCGGGCGAGGTGATTCCCGTGCCGGCGCTCACGACGGTGCCGCTCACGAAGCCCTGGTTCAAGGGCATGGCGAACATCCGCGGCAACCTCTTCAGCGTGGTCGATTTCCCGGCGTTCCTCGGCCGCGGCGCGGTGAATGTGAGCGAGCAGTCGAGGCTGCTCCTGATCGGCGAGCGCTTCCGCACCGCGGCTGCGCTGCTCGTCGATCGATCGCTCGGGCTGCGCAACCCCACGCAGCTCAAGCCCGTCGAGCGGGGCGCCGAAGGCGCGTGGCTCAAGGCGCAGTACACGGACGAGGAGGGCCGCTCCTGGAAGGAGCTCGACCTCGCGCAGCTCGTGCAGCAGCAGGAATTCCTTTCGGTGGGCGCATGATGGCGGCGCGAGGAGGGCGGATGCGTTGCTTCCTGGAAAAGAACGTTGTTGTACTTGCGGCGCTTGCGGCCATGGTGGTCGCCGGGACGGTTCGCGCCGAGAACGGCGTCACGACAGACCGCATCGTCCTCGGCCAGTCGGTCGCCCTGAGCGGCCCGGCCGCCCAGCTCGGCATCCAGATGCGGAACGGTCTCAAGGCCTACTTCGACTTCGTGAACGAGCGGGGCGGCGTGAACGGACGGCGCATCGAGCTCGTCACGCTGGACGACGGCTATGAGCCCGGCCGCACCGTCCCGAACACCAAGAAGCTCATCAACGAGGATCGGGTGTTCGCCCTCATCGGATACGTCGGCACGCCCACGAGCGTGCCGGTGGTCCCGATCATCAGCGAGGCCAAGGTGCCTTTCATCGGCCCCTTCACCGGAGCCGAGGCGCTTCGCCAGCCGTTCAACCGCTACATTTTCCACGTACGCGCGAGCTATTACGACGAAACCGACAAGATCGTCGAGCAGGTGATCTCCACCGGCGGAAAGAAGGTGGCGGTGTTCTACCAGGACGATGCCTACGGGCAGGCGGGCCTGAAGGGCACCGAGCTCGCCATGACCAAGCGGGGCTTCAAGATCCACTCCCTCGGGACGGTCGAGCGCAACACTGTCAAGGTCGAGAACGCGGTGAAGACGATCAACGCCTCGCAGCCCGACGCCGTGGTCATGATCAGCGCCTATACGTCGTGCGCGGAGTTCATCCGCCAGATGCGCAAGGCGGGTAGTGCGGCGCAGTTCTACAACGTGTCCTTCGTCGGCAGCAAGGCGCTCGCGAGCG
>JAFAGU010000047.1 GCA_019237595.1 Betaproteobacteria bacterium
GGCGACATCCTGCACTCGAGGGTGGCGCGCTCGCTCATCCATGGACTCACCACTCTCGGCGCCGCCGAGGTCCGCGTCATCGGCCCGTACACGCTGATGCCCACGGGCGTCGAGGCGCTGGGCGTGCGCCGCTTCGTCGACATGCGCGAAGGCCTGCGCGGCGCCGACGTAGTCGTGATGCTGCGCCTGCAGAACGAGCGCATGCGCGGCGCCCTGCTGCCGTCCGCCCAGGAGTTCAACAAGCACTACGGGCTCACGGCGGAAAAGCTCGCGCTGGCGGCCCGCGACGCGATCGTCATGCATCCGGGGCCCATGAACCGAGGCGTGGAGATCGACTCCTCCGTCGCCGATGGGCCGCATTCCGTGATCCTTCCCCAAGTCACCTTCGGCATCGCAGTTCGCATGGCCGTCATGAGCATGGTGGCAGGCAACTGATGCGACTGCTCATCAAGGGCGGGCGGGTAGTGGATCCGGTCGGCGGGAAAGAGGGCGTCGGGGACCTCTATGTCGCAGAGGGCAGGGTCTCCGAGCCGTTCGCCAAGCCGGAAAGGACGATCGACGCCAAGGGCCTCGTCGTTTCGCCGGGGTTCATCGATCTGTCGGCGCGGCTTCGCGAGCCGGGCCAGGAATACAAGGCGACCCTCGAGTCTGAAATGGCGGCCGCCGTCGCCGGCGGCGTGACGAGCCTCGCCTGCCCGCCGGACACCGACCCGGCCCTCGACGAGCCGGGCCTCGTCGACATGCTTCGGCGCCGCGCGAAGGCGCTCTCGAGGGCGCGCGTGCACCCGATCGGCGCGCTCACGGTCAAGCTCCGCGGGGAAGCGCTGACCGAGATGGGCCAGCTCGCGACGGCCGGTTGCGTCGCGTTCTCGCAGGCCAACGAGCCCCTCACGGACACGCAAGTGCTCTGGCGCGCGCTCCAGTACGCAGCGACTTTCGGCTTCCCGGTCTGGCTTCGCGCGCAGGATGCGTATCTTGCGCGCGAGGGGGTCGCGCACGACGGCGAGATCGCGACTCGCCTCGGGCTGCCGGCGATCCCTTCCTTTGCCGAGACGATCGCGCTGGGCACGCTGCTCGAGCTCGTGCGCGCGACCGGCGCCCGCGTGCACGTGTGCCGCCTGTCGACGGCGGGCGCCGTCGAGCTCGTGCGCAAGGCCAAGGCCGAGCGGCTTGCCGTGACGAGCGACGTCGCCATCCATCACGTGCACCTTTCCGAGAACGATCTCGGGTATTTCGACGCCCAATGCCGGCTCGATCCCCCGCTGCGAAGCCAGCGCGATCGCGACGCGCTCGCGCGTGGGCTGGCCGAGGGCGTGATCGACTGCGCCGTCTCCGACCATACGCCCGTGGACGAGGACGCAAAGCATCTTCCCTTCGCCGAAGCGGAGCCCGGAGCGACCGGCCTCGAGCTTCTGCTGCCGCTCACTCTCAAGTGGGCGGCGGCGCAGGGGCTGCCGCTCGCAAAAGCGCTTGCGCGCATCACGTGCGACCCGGCGCGCATCCTCGGCACGGGAGCAGGCACCCTCGCCCCCGGTGCCCCCGCCGACCTGACCGTCTTCGATCCGAAGAGCGAGTACCGCCTGACCGCCCAGGCGCTCAAGAGCCAGGGAAAGAACACGCCCTTCCTCGGCTACTCGCTTAACGGGCGCGTGCTATATACGGTCGTGGCCGGCAACGTCGTGTACGAGGCATGAGGCTCTGCGTCTTGCTCTTGATCGCAGTGCTCGCCGGTTGCGCGTCCACTCGCGAGCCCGCCTCCCCGCCGGAAGCGCCGATCCTGGCTTCGCCGCAGGCCGCGCCGGCTTCACCTGCGCCGGGGCGGGGCGGCTACTACAAGGACGACGGGCCCGGCGAAAATCCGCCGCCCAACCTCGCCGCGATCCCCGACGCCGTGCCGCGCCGCGAGCCGCCCAATCGCTACGCGAACCGGCCTTACACGGTGCTCGGTGCGAACTATGTTCCGATCTCCACGACCCAGCCGTACAAGGAGCAGGGCATCGCGAGCTGGTATGGGAAGAAATTCCACGGGCAGAAGACTTCGAGCGGCGAGCCGTACGACATGTACGCCATGACCGGCGCGCACAAGACGCTGCCCATCCCGAGCTACGCCCGGGTGACGAATCTCGCGAACGGCCGCAGCGTTGTCGTGCGCATCAACGATCGCGGCCCGTTTCATTCCGAGCGGATCATCGATCTCTCCTACGCTGCCGCCTATAAGCTCGGCTACGCGGGCGCGGGGAGCGCGCGCGTCGAGGTGGAAGCGATCCTGCCCGACGCCGAATCGAAGGTCGCGGCCGCGCCGCAGCCGCGCGCCGTGCCGGAGCCGACGCCGGCGCTCGCTGAGGTCTCGGCGCCGGCCGAGCCGCCCTCCGCCATGAAAAGCGTGTACCTGCAGGTCGGCGCGTTCAGCGCCCGCGAGAACGCCGAGGACCTTCGCTCGCGCGTCGTGCGCCAGCTCGCCTGGCTCTCCGAACGCCTGGAGGTCCTTTCCATCGGAAACCTCTGGCACCTGCAGGTGGGCCCTTATGCAAGCCGCGAGGCTGCGCGCAGCATCGCCGAGCGCATCGAGAGCGAGCTCAACGTGAAGCCGCTCCTGGTCAGCCGCTAGGACGTTCGCGGCGCGCCGATTCGCCCGATCCACTCCGTATAATCCGCAGCTTTTTCGGCAAGCCCATGCACCGCGTTCTCGCCAGGCTCACTTTCCTTCTCTTCGTTCCCGCCGCCGTGGCGGCGCCTACGCCGCCGCCGATCGTCGCTCGTGCCTGGCTCGTCGCCGACATGACGAGCGGCCAGGTCCTCGCCGCGGAAAAGCCCGCCGAGCGCATCGAGCCCGCTTCGCTTACGAAGCTCATGACGGCCTACCTCGTCTTCTCGGCGCTTCGCGACAAGAAGCTCTCGCTCGAGCAGCAGGTCCTGGTATCGGAAAAAGCCTGGCGCGCTCCCGGTTCGCGCATGTTCATCAAGGTCGGCACGCAAGTAGGCGTGGACGACCTCATTCGGGGCATGGAGGTGCAGTCGGGCAACGATGCGTCCATCGCTCTCGCCGAAGCGGTCGCCGGGTCGGAGGAAGTCTTCGCCCAGATGATGAACCGGGAGGCCGCGCGCCTGGGGATGAAGGACACGAGCTTCCGCAACGCCACCGGGCTTCCCGATCCCCAGCACTACACCACGGCGAACGATCTCTACCTGCTTTCCTCCGCGCTCATCCGCGATTTTCCCCAGTACTACGCCCAGTACTACTCGCAGAAGGAGTTCCGCTACAACAACATCACGCAACCCAACCGCAACCGGTTGCTGTGGATCGATCCGAGCGTGGACGGCATCAAGACCGGGCACACGGATACTGCCGGTTATTGCCTCATCGCGTCCTCGCGCCGCGGCGAGCGGCGGCTCATTTCGGTGCTGCTCGGCTCGAGCTCGGAGTCCACGCGCGCCCAGGAATCGCTCAAGCTCCTCAACTGGGGATTCCAGTTCTTCGACGACGTGAAGCTCTACGCCGCCAACCAGGAAGCGAAGTCGCTCGAGGTGTGGAAGGGAGCGGCGAAGTCCGTGAAGGCCGGCTTCGCGAGCGACCTCGTCCTCACGGTGCCGAAGGGCGAAGCGGAAAAGGTGAAAGCGGAGCTTCTCTCGCAGCAGCCGCTCGTTGCGCCGGTCGCGCAGGGCCAGCGCGTGGGAACGCTGCGGGTTTCGCTCGACGGCAAGCCCGTCGGCGAATATCCGCTCGTCGCGCTCGAGCCCGTGCCGGTGGCGGGGTTTTTCGGCAGGACCTGGGATACACTGCGGCTCTGGCTGAAGTAGGGGCGAGCACGCGGTGTCCACGGTCTACCTGAACGGCAGGTTCCAACCGATCGAAGAGGCGAAGATCCCGGTCCTCGACCGTGGATTCATCTTCGGGGATGGCGTCTACGAGGTCGTGCCGGTGTATTCGCGCGTGCCCTTCCGGCTCGGCGAGCACCTCGAGCGCCTGGAGCGGAGCCTGCGCGAAACCGCGATCCGCAACCCGCACTCGCGCGCCGAGTGGGAGAAGCTCGTCCTTCGCATCGTCGCCGAGCAACCCTTCGAGGACCAGGCGGTGTACTTCCAGGTGACGCGCGGCGTGGCGAAGCGCGACCACGCCTTTCCCAAGAACGCAGAGCCGACGGTGTTCATGATGTCCAATCCCCTCGTCCCGCCTTCGCGCGAGCAGGTGGAGAGGGGCGGCGCAGCAGTCACCGCCGTCGACAATCGCTGGCTGCGCTGCGACATCAAGTCGATCTCGCTCATCGGCAACTGCCTGCTTCGCCAGCTTTCCGCCGAAGCGGGCGCGGCCGAGACGATCCTCTTCCGCGACGGCCGCCTCACGGAGGCATCGTCATCCAACGTCTTCATCGCTCGGCGCGGAGTCATCCACACGCCGCCGAAGAACAACCTCGTCCTTCCGGGGATCACGTACGACGTGGTGCTCGAGCTCGCTCGCGCGAACGGCTTGCCGCTCGAGATCCGCGACGTGCTCGAGAGCGAGGTCCGCTCGGCGGACGAGATCTGGGTGAGCTCTTCCTCCAAGGAAGTCTTCCCCATCGTCGAGCTCGACGCTCGCCCCGTGGGCGACGGCAAGCCCGGGCCGCTCTTCCGGCGCATGTACTCGCTCTACCAGGACTTCAAGCAGAAGGTGATGCGCGCGGGGAAGCGCGAGCCGATCTCGGCCTGAAATGCCCGACGCGCAATCCGCTTCACCGCTCGCTTTTCCCTGCGAGTTCCCGATCAAGGTCATGGGGCGCAAGGGCCCCGGATTTGCGCAGGCCGTGGTGGACATCGTGTTGAAGCATGCGCCCGACTTCGACGCTGCCACGGTGGAGATGCGGCCGAGCCGGCAGGGCACCTACCTCAGCGTCACGTGCGTCGTCCGTGCCACCTCGCGAGAGCAGCTCGACGCGCTCTATCAGGAACTGTGCGACCATCCCGCGGTGGTGATGGCGCTGTGACTGCCGCGCCTGCACAGGCGCTCGAAAAGCCGGTCGTGCGGGAGCTCGGTCGAGTCCCCTACGAGGAGACGGCGCGCTCGATGCGCGAGTTCACCCATCGACGCGACGAAACTACTCCCGACGAGCTCTGGCTCCTCGAGCATCCTCCGGTCTACACGCTCGGGCAGGGCGCCGCGGCCGTGACGGTTGCAAACGGCATCCCGGTCCTTCGCTCCGATCGCGGCGGCGAGATCACCTACCACGGCCCGGGACAGGTCGTGATGTACACCCTCGTCGACCTTGCGCGCCTGGGCATCAAGGTGAAGCGCTTCGTGTGGCTGCTCGAGCAGGCGGTGATCGAGCTCGTCGGGGCGGGCGCCGAGCGCCGCGCCGGCGCGCCCGGCGTCTACGTAGGCGGCGCCAAGGTCGCAGCGCTCGGCATCCGCGTCACGCGCGGGCGCGCGTACCACGGCGTCTCGCTGAACGTGGACATGGACCTCTCGCCCTTCTCAGCCATCGACCCCTGCGGCTATCCGGGCCTCAAGGTGACGCAGCTCAAGGATCTCGCCTTGCCGCACTCGCCTTCAGCCGCAGCGCGCGGGCTCGCGCGGGCGTTTCTGCGGAATCTCGAAAATGCGTGAAGCGGGGGCGAAGGAAAAGGGCGCGGCCAAGGTCATCAAGATCGCAGTCCGCGAAGAAGCGCTCCCGAAGCCTTCATGGATCCGCGTGCGCACGCCGTCTCCTGGCTCTCGGTATCACGAGGTAAAGCGGATACTTCGCGAACAGAAGCTCCACACGGTGTGCGAGGAAGCGACGTGCCCGAACATCGGCGAGTGCTTCGGCAAGGGCACGGCGACTTTCATGATCCTCGGGGACATCTGCACGCGCCGCTGCCCGTTCTGCGACGTCGCGCACGGCCGGCCGCTCCCTCCCGATTCCGAAGAGCCGCGACACCTCGCCGAGACGATCGCACGCCTGGGCCTTTCCTATGTGGTGGTGACGAGCGTCGATCGGGACGACCTGCGCGACGGCGGCGCGCGGCATTTCGTGGACTGCATCGCGCAAATCCGCAAGCAATCGCCTGCAACCACCATCGAAGTCCTCGTGCCCGATTTTCGGGGGCGCCTCGAGCAGGCGCTCGAGACGCTCGCCGCCGCACCACCCGACGTGATGAACCACAACCTCGAGACCGTGCCTCGGCTATACAAGCGCGCGCGCCCCGGCGGCGATTATCGGCACTCCCTGGGCCTCTTCGATCTTTTCCGAAAGCTTTGTCCTTCGGTTCCGACGAAATCCGGCCTCATGGTCGGGCTCGGCGAGACCGACGACGAGATCATCGAGGTCATGCGAGACCTGCGGGTGCACGACGTGGACATGCTCACCATCGGCCAGTACCTGCAACCCTCGCCGCACCACCTGCCGGTGGAGCGCTACGTGCACCCGGACGCGTTCAAGGCGTTCGAGGCGGCCGCTGCGCGGATGGGATTCCGCCATGCCGCCGTGGGTGCGATGGTCCGCTCTTCGTACCACGCGGACCGGCAGGCCCACACGGCGGGAATCGCCTAGCCGGCGAGCGCTTTCTCGACCACGCGGTCGAACTCGCGCCAGTCGGGCTCGCCGACGAACCGGCGCACCACGCGCCCGTTCTTGTCGATCACGAAAGTCGTCGGCGTGATGTGGATGTTGCCGAAGCGCCGGGCGACCTCGTCCGTCGTGTCGAGCGCCACCTTGAAGGGGAGGTGCGCCTTCTGCGCATAGTCCGCGACCCGGTTGGGATGGTCCTTCACCGCGACCGCGACCGTCTCGTACCCGCGAGGGGAAAACCTGCGATGCGCCTCGATCATGCGCGGCATCTCGCGCATGCAATCGGGGCACCACGTCGCCCAGAAGTTCACCACCGTCACCTTCCCGCGCAGGTCGGAGGTCGTGAACGTCTCTCCCGAAAGGGTGATGAAGCGCGCCTCGGGGGCCTGGGCGGCCGGCCGCGCGAGCACGGCGGCGAAAACGCCCAGGGCGAGGAAGGCGAGGGCGACTAGGACCTTGATGGCGGGGTTATTCACGGCGAGCGAGTCGGGCGAGAATGATATTTTCGCGCCGTTACGCGGGCTTGTCATGCCGCCGCCGCCATCAAGCTCACGCTCACCCTCGCCCTGATCGCCGTCGGCCTCGCGGGCCGTTCTGCGCTCGACAAGCTGCTCGCGCTGCGCGGCGGCGCCGAGCTCGTCGCCCTCTGGGCGCAGGTCTCCAGCGTGATGGAGCTCGTCACGGGCGTCGTCGCGGCGGGCGTCGCTACGGGCCTGGTCGTCTATGTTTCACGCACGCGGCGCCCGGATAGGCAGCGGGAGCTCCTGAGGGAGGCGCTCAGGCTCGGCCTTGCGTCCAGCCTGCCCGTGGCCGCGGCCGCGGCCCTGTGCGGGCTCGCGTACAGCACGCCGCTGACCGGCGGCCTCCTCTCGCCGCAGGCGCTCGCGCTCGCCGCCGCTTGCGGATGGCTCGCGGTCGTGCCGCTCCTCATCAACAACCTCTGGCTTGGCCAGCAGCGGCGCGGCCCGATGCTTGCGCTCGCCGCCGGCGGCGCTACGCTTTCCGTAGCTGCGGCAGCGTGGCTGCCGCAGGCGGGGCTCGTGCCGGCCCTTGCACTCGTGCAGGCGGCGCCCGCGCTGCTTCTGCTCGTCATCCGGCCTTCTCCAGTGGCGCCGAGGTTCCGCGCCCAATCGCATCCTCTGCGCCGCTACATCGCCCCCGGGTTTTCCATCGGCATCCTGAGCGCCTTGTCGACGCTCGCCGCGCGAAGCGTCGTCGGCGAGACGCTCTCCTGGCACGACGCGGGCGTCCTGCAGGCGCTGTGGCGCGTTGCGGACTGGGTCGGCGCGTTCGCGGGCGGCATCCTCTCGCTGCATTTCCTGCCGCGCTTCGCCGCCGCGCGCGGCACGCCGGCGTTCGCCGAGGAGCTGCGCCGGGCGACGCAATGGATCGTGCTGCCCTCGGTTGCCGTGTTCGCAGTCCTCTTCGCTTTCCAGCGGCCGCTGCTTGCGCTGCTGTACGACGAGAGCTTCTCGGCATCCGCTCCTTCGGTAGCGGCGATCTTCGCCGGCAGCGCGGTGCGCGTCGCCTCGTGGATTCCGCTCTTTGCGCTCTTCGCGATGCGCCGCACTTGGGCGGTGGCGGTGGGCGAGCTATTTTCTCTTCCGCTCTTCGCAACGCTGATCTTCTTCACGCGCGAAGGGGCGACGCTCGAGCGCGTGGGGATGCTCTGGCTCTTCTCGTACGCGGCCTACGCCGCGTTCAACTGGTGGGCGATGCGCCGCCCCTAGTGGGCTCGTCCCGGCGCACTAGTGCGCCTCGTCCCAGTTCTTTCCGACCCCCACGTCCACGACGAGCGAGACGTCCAACTTCGCGACTTCCTGCATGAGCGATCGCACGCTCGACTTGACGTCCTCGAGCTCGTCCTCGGGCACCTCCAGCACGAGCTCGTCGTGCACCTGCATGACGAGGAGCGTCTTCAGGCGCTTTTCGTCGAGTCGCTTTTGCACCGCGATCATGGCGAGCTTGATGAGGTCCGCGGCAGTGCCCTGCATCGGAGCATTGATCGCCGCTCGCTCGGCGGCCTGGCGCCGCACCGGGGCGCCGCTCTTCATTTCCGGCAGCCAGAGCCGCCGCCCGAAGACGGTTTCGACGTAGCCCAGCGAGCGCGCCTTTTCCCGCGTCTGGTCCATGTAGCGCTTCACGCCTGGATAGCGCGCGAAGTACGAGTCGATGTAAGCCTGGGCGGTGGCGCGCTCGATGCCGAGGTTCTGCGCCACGCCGAAGGACGACATCCCGTAGATGAGGCCGAAGTTGATCACCTTGGCGGCGCGGCGCTCGTCCGCCGTCACCTTGTCGAGCGGCACGCCGAAGACTTCGGCGGCGGTCGCCCGGTGCACGTCGTCGCCTCGCTGGAAGGCGCGCCGCAGGTTCTCGTCGCCGGAGAGGTGGGCCATGATGCGCAGCTCCACCTGCGAATAGTCGGCGGAGACGATCCGGCGTCCCGGCGGGGCGATGAAGGCCTCGCGGATGCGCCGCCCTTGCGGCGTGCGGATGGGAATGTTCTGCAGGTTCGGATCGTTGGACGCGAGCCGGCCGGTGACCGCGGTCGTCTGCGAGTACGTGGTATGGACGCGCCCCGTGCCCGGGTGCACCGCCCTCGGCAGCTTGTCGGTGTACGTGGACTTGAGCTTCGAGAGCGCGCGCACCTCGAGGATGAGCTTCGGCAGGGGATGGTCGAGCGCGAGCTCCGCGAGCACGTCTTCGTCGGTGGAAGGCTCGCCGGTCGGGGTCTTCTTCCGCACCGGCAGCTTCTGGCGCTCGAAGAGGATCTCGCGGATCTGCTTCGGCGAGCCCAGGTTGAACGGCTGGCCGGCCGCGGCGAAGGCCTGCTGCTCCTTCTCCAGCATCTCCTTCCCGAGCTCGTGGCTTTGGGCCTCCAGCCTGGCGGCGTCGAGGAGCACGCCATTTCGCTCCATGCGGAAGAGGACCGGAAGCACCGGCATCTCGATCTTCTCGTAGACGAAGTCGAGCTTCTCGTCGGCGCGGATCCTCGGGAAGAGGAGATCGTGCAGCGCGAGCGCGCAGTCCGCCGCTCCTGCGGCATAGTCAGCGGCGCGCGCGACCTCCACCTCGGAAAAGGCGATCCGGGAGGCGCCCTTGCCGGCGACTTCCTCGGCGCTCACGAGCGTCCAGCCGCAGTGGCGCGTCGCGAGGACCCCGAGCTCGCGCCGCTCGTGCGCTTCGAGGACGTAGGACTCGAGCAGCGTGTCGTAGCTCGCGCCCGCGAGCGAGATGCCGTGGTTCGCGAGCGCGTGCATGTCGAGCTTCAGGTTCTGCGCCACCTTTCGGCGTCCGGCGTTCTGCAGCCAGCCGCGAAGCGCGCCGAGCACCTGCTCGAGGCCGAGCTGCGCCGGCGCCCCGGCGTAGCCGTGGCCGAGCGGAACATAGATCGCCTCGCGCTCGAATGCGAACGCGAGCCCGACCAGGCGCGCGGCCATCGGCTCGCCAGCGGTTCTGACGGTCTCGATGCCGACGAGCTCCGCTCGCTCGAGCCTGGCAAGGAGGCGGGTGAGCGCGGGCTCGTCCAGCACCGTCGCGATCGGCCGCTTCTGCGGCGCATCGGCCTTGGGGGCAGGCGAGGAAGCCGGCTCGACCGGCGCGGCGCCCGCGTTTTCCGCTTCCTTCAGCCATGTCTTGAATCCGAAGCGCTCGTAGACCGAGCGCAGGCGCGCCGGGTCCGCCGCTCGCACCGCCAGGTCTTCCAGCGTGACGTTCAATGGCACGTCTCGCTTCACCGTGAGGAGCCCGCGCGCCTTGGGAAGCCAGTCGAGGCTCTTTCGCAGGTTCTCGCCGCGCGTGCCGGTGAATCTTTCGGCGTTGAGAATTACTTCATCCAGGGACCCGTACTCCTTGAGCCACTTGGTCGCGTACCCGGGGCCGACGCCGGCCACGCCCGGGATGTTGTCGATCTGGTCGCCGATGAGCGCGAGGTAGTCGACGATGCGCTCAGGCGGCACGCCGAATTTCTCCGCGACGCCCGCGACGTCAAGCTTCTCGTTCGACATCGTGTTTACCCAGAGCGTGCGCTCGTCGACGAGCTGCGTGAGGTCCTTGTCGCCGGTGGAGATGACCGTGCGCCAGCCGCGGCGCTTCGCTTCCTCCGCGAGCGTGGCGATCACGTCGTCTGCCTCGACGCCGTCGACGACGAGCACCGGCCACCCGATGTCCTCGACTGCCTTCAGCAGCGGCTCGACCTGCGCGGACAAGTCCTCGGGCATCGCGCTCCGGGTGGCCTTGTAGTCCGGATAGACCTCGTCGCGGAAGGTTTTTCCGCGCGCGTCGAAGACGCACGCCCGTGCCTGCGCCTTATAATCGGTCGAGAGCTTGCGCAGCATGTTGAGCACGCCGTAGATCGCTCCGGTCGGCTCGCCTTTCGCGTTCCTGAGCTCGGGCAGCGCGTGGAAAGCGCGATAGAGGTAGGACGAGCCGTCGACCAGCAACAGCGTCTTTTCAGGATCCGTTCCCGACATGACCAACGCGAAGGTAGTGAAGCCAGCCGGACTTGGCCAGGAGATCTCCGCGCGCGAAGCGTGGAAGCTGTTCGGCATTATGGCAGAGTTCTTCGAGGCGACCGAGCGCCTCGCCGCCATCCATCCCGCGGTGTCCGTCTTCGGCAGCGCGCGCGTCGCGCCCGGCACGCCGTACTACGAGCTCGCGGAGGAAACCGCGCGGCTTCTCTCCGATGCGGGCTTCGCCGTCATCTCGGGCGGCGGGCCGGGGCTCATGGAAGCGACGAACAAGGGCGCCTTCGAAGGCTCCGGGATCGCGGTCGGCCTCAACATCGATCTGCCGCGCGAGCAGTCGGGGAGCCGCTACCAGAACGTGAGCCTGCGCTTCAAGCACTTCTTCGCCCGCAAGGTGATGTTCGTGCGCTTTGCGAGCGCGTTCGTCGTGCTGCCGGGCGGCTACGGCACGCTCGACGAGCTCTTCGAGGCGCTCACCCTCGTCCAGACCGGGAAGACGCGGCAGATGCCGATCCTGCTCGTGCACGAGCCTTACTGGCGCGGGCTCCTGCAATGGATGAAGGAACGGCTTGCCGCCGAGGGCATGATCGACGAAACCGACCTCGATCTCGTGCAGGTGTGCAACAGCGCCCGCGAGGTCGTCGACGCGATCTTCTCTTTCTACGACAAGCGCGGCTTCCAGCCTTCGCCGGCCGAGAGGGAAGTGCTGCTCAACCTCTAGTAGAATCGATTCTCCCCATGCGCCGGCTCTTCCTCGTCCTCGCCGCGCTGCTCGCCTCCGCGGCGCTCGCTCAGTCCCGCCCACCG
>JAFAGU010000091.1 GCA_019237595.1 Betaproteobacteria bacterium
TCGGCCTACAACCTCGCGCGCTGGCTCACGCGCAACGACCACGACGCGGAGGACGTAGTGCAGGACGCGCTGCTCCGCGCCTACCGGTTCTCGGAGGGCCTGCGCGGCGAGCCGCGCCCGTGGCTGCTCGCCATCGTGCGCAACACCTGCTTCACGTGGCTGCAGGCGAACCGGCCCGGCGACCTCGCGCGCCTCGACGCCGAGGGCGCGCAGGAGCCGGTGTCCGAGGCCGACGGGCCCGAGGCGCTCGCGGCGCGCGAGCTCGACCGGCGCCTGCTCAACGAGGCGATCGCGGTGCTGCCGGCGCAGTTCCGCGAGGTGCTCGTCCTGCGCGAGCTCGAGGACCTCTCCTACAAGGAGATCGCGCGCGTCATCGACGCGCCGATAGGAACGGTGATGTCGCGGCTTTCCCGCGCCCGGCGGCTGCTCGCCGACTCCATGCGCGTCATCACGCGCGCCGCCCGGCCCCAGGTGCACGAATGAGGCCCGAGGAAGCGAAGAAACTCCTGCACGCCTACGTGGACGGCGAGCTCGACTCGCAGGCCGCACTGGAGATGGAGGCAGCGCTCGCCGCCGATCCGGCGCTGCGCGCGGCGCACGAGCGCCTCGCGGCGATGTCGGCCGCGATCCGCGCCAAGGCCGATTACCACGCGGCGCCCGAGCGGGCGCTGGCGCGGCTTCGCGCGGCGCTGCCCGATGCGCCGGCTGCCGCGCGCTCCGCGGGCCTCGCAGGCTGGTGGAAAGGCTGGCAAATCCCGTCGGCCGCGTTTGCCGGCGCGGCGGCGCTCGGCCTCGCGCTTTCGCTCGCCAATCTCGCTGGGCGCGGGGACGATGCGCTCGTACACGAGCTCGTCGCGAGCCACGCGCGCGCGACGGTCGGCGGCCACATGATCGACGTCGCTTCGTCCGACCAGCACACGGTGAAGCCGTGGCTCTCCTCCCGCCTGCCCTATTCGCCGCCCGTCGCCGATCTCGCGGCGGAAGGCTTCCCGCTTGCGGGCGGCCGCGTGGACTATGTGAACGAGCGCCCGGTCGCCGTCCTGGTCTACAAGCGCCGCAAGCACACCATCGAGGCATTCGTCTGGCCGCAAGGCGGCACGACGCCTGCGCGCACGGCCGCGAGGGACGGGCTCAACATCGAATCGTTCCCGAGCGGCGGAATGACGTGGTGGCTCGTCTCGGACCTCAGCCGCGACGACCTGGCGGAGCTCGCGAGGCTCCTCCGCAAGCCTTCCTAGCCGGCGGCTACGCCGGCATCCGCACGACGATCTTGCCGACGTGCCGATCGGTCTCCATGTAGGTTTTTGCTTCTTGCATTTCTTCAAAACCAAAAACCCTGTCGATGAGCGGCCGAATCCGTCCACTGGCGAAGAGCGGAACGAAATCCTCGGTGAATCCCTTCACGGTGCCCGCGCGCTGGTCGGCGTTGCGCAGCTTGTTCGACACGCCGAAGATCCTGAGGCGCTTGCTGTGCACCGCGTCGAGGTCGAACTCTCCCTTCAGCACCTTGTCGACGTAGCCCACGATCGCGAGCCGCCCCTCGAAGCCCAGCGAGCGGACGAGCTCGGCGAACACAGAACCGCCAACGGTGTTGATGGCGAGGTTCGCGCCCTTGCCGTCGGTCTTCTCGAGCACGGTCTTCGAGAAGTCGGGCTTGCGCGTCTCGATCGCCACATCGAGGCCGAGCGGATAAAGCTTCTCGATCTTCTGCGACGACCCCGAGGTGCCGATCACCTTTGCGCCCATGGCCTTGCCCGCCTGCAGCGCGGCCACGCCCACGCCCGATGAAACGCCGGCGATGAGGAGCCACTCGCCCGCCTTCAGGCCGCCCTGCTCGACGAGCATGTCGTGCACGACCATGAACGTGAGCGGGACCGAGGCGGCCTCCTCCCATGAGAGATTCGGCGGCACGGGAACCGCCTCGCGCGCATCCATCACCACGTATTCGGCGAACGCACCGGGTGCGCGGCCCATCACGCGCTTTCCCGTGCCGACGACCTCGCCCGCGGCCTCGCCTCCGGCCGGCTTCGCGGGGCCGGGCATCGTGCGCCCGCCGACGATGAATTCGCCGCGGTTGAGGCCCGCCGCGTGCACCTTCACGAGCACCTGGCCCGGCTTCGGCTCCGGGCGCGGCACGTCGCGAAGCTCGAGCTTCGTGCGGCCGTCTTCGGCAGAGATGTAGAAGGCCTTCATCTACTCGGGCTTGATGTTCCTTTCCTTCACGAGCTTTCCCCAGCGGTCATACTCGCGCTTCAGGTAGGCGGCGAGCGCCTCCGGCGTGTCGGGCGCCGGGTCGACGCCCTGCTTCTCCAGGAGCGCGATCGCCTGCGGCATGCGCAGCACCTTGACGATCTCCCGGTTCAGCCGCTCGATGACCTCGCGCGGCGTCTTGCCCGGCGCGAAATAGGCGTACCAGTTGAGCGCCTCGTAGCCCGGGTACCCGGATTCGGCGACCGTGGGCACGTCGGGCATGAGCTTCGAGCGCTGCAGCGACGTGACCGCGAGCGCTCGCGCGCGCCCCGCGTGGATCTGCGTGATGGAGGCGATGGGCGTCGCGAAGTAGGCGTCGATCTCCCCGCCAAGGAGCCCGCGCATCGCCGGCCCGCCCCCTTTGTATGGGACATGCACGAGCTTCACGTTCGCCATGATGGCGAGCAGCTCGCCGGCGAGATGGCCGGCGCCGCCCACGCCCGAGGAGCCGAAGGTGATCTTGCCGGGGTTCTCGCGCGCGAGCTTCACGAACTCCGCGAGCGTCTTCGCCGGCACGTTCGGGTGGACGACGATCACGTTCGGGAAAATCGTCGCCATGCTGATCGGCGAGAGGTCCGCGAACGGATCGTAGTGGAGCTTGAGCAGATGCGGATTGACGGCGACCGAGCCGACGTTCGCGAGCACGATGGTGTAGCCGTCGGGCGCGGCGTGCGCGACGTAGTCGACCGCGATGTCGCCGCCCGCGCCGGCGCGGTTCTCCACCAGCACCTGCTGGCCGAGGTTGTCGCCGAGGAACTTCGCCACCACCCGCGCGACGCCGTCGGTGCCGCCGCCGGGCTCGAAGCCCACCACCATGGTGATGGGCTTGGATGGGAAAGCGTTTTGGCCCAGGGCATGTCCTGCCAGCAGGCCGAAGGCCAGGAGTGCCACCATACGACCCACAGATCCTCCTCGTTCCGTCAGCGCCCTTTGAATGCGGGCTTGCGCTTCTCCATGAAGGCCTTGCGGCCTTCCTTGTAGTCCTCGCTCTCCATGCATTCCTTCACGAGGGCCTTGCACATCGCCTCGTCGTAGGTCGCGCGGCTCACCTCGCGGATGATGCGCTTCGAGGCGCGCATGGTGAGCGGCGCGTTCGCGGCGATCATGTCGCAGTACTCGCGGACCGCCGCGTCCAAACCGTCGACCGTCGTGACCTTGTGCAAGAGGCCCATGTCCTTCGCCTCTGCCGCCGTGAACTGGCGCGCGGTGAGCATGATCTCGCGCGCGAACGCGGGGCCGACCGCATCGACCAGCATCTTCATCGAGGAGCCGCGGTAGCCGAGGCCCATCTTCGCCGCGGGAATGGCGAAGCGCGAGTCGTCGGAGGCGATGCGCAGGTCGCAGCAGTTGGCGATGTTGAGCCCGCCGCCGATGCAGAAGCCGCGGATTCGTGCGATGACCGGCTTGTCGCAGGTGAGGATGGCGCGCTGCGCGCCTTCGGCGATCTCCTCGTAATGCTGCACGGCCTCCTGCGAGGAGCGCTGCTTGTCGAACTGCGAGATGTCCGCCCCGGAGACGAAGGCCTTGTCGCCCGCACCGGTGAGCACGACGGCGCGGATCTCCGGATCCGCCTGGTAGGCGCCGAGCACGCGGGGGATCGCCTCCCACATGTCGACGGAGACGGCATTGCGCCGCTCCGGGTTGTTGAACGTGAGCCAGCCCACCGCGCCTTCCTTCCGCGCGAGGATGCGCTCGGTGCCGCTCTCGACCGTGGTCACACCGCCCCTTTCTTGCGCAGCTGCGAGATCTCGTCGTCGCTGTAGCGGAGCTCCTTCAGGATCTCCTCCGTGTGCTGCCCGATCTCCGGCGTCGCCGTGGCGATGGAGGGCGCCGTGCGCGAGAGCTTCACGGCCTGCGCGAGCAGCTTGATGTTGCCCAGGCGCGGATGCTTCACTTCGGCCGCCGCGCCGAGGTGCTTCACCTGCGGGTCGGCGAACACCTCGTCCATCTTGTAGATCGGCCCACAGGGCACGCCTGCCTTGTTCAGCTCGTCGATCCACTCGCTGGAGTTCCGTTGGGAAAAGCACTCGTTGAGGATCGCGTTGAGCTTCTTCCGGTTCTGCGAGCGCAGCTCGTTCGACTTGAATTCCGGCATGCCCAGCATGTCCTCGCGCCCGACCAGGTTGCAGAGCCGCTTCCACATGCCCTCCCCGGAGCAGGCGACGTTGATGTAGCCGTCCGCGGTCTTATAGGCGGAGGTGGGCATGCTCGTCGGGTGGTCGTTCCCCATCTGCGGCGGCACCTCGCCCTTCATCGTGTAGCGAGCCGCCTGGAAGTCGAGGAGCCCGATGCCGGCCTGCAGGAGGCAGGACTGCACCCACTGGCCCTTGCCCGAGACCTCGCGCTCGAGAAGCGCGGTCATCACGCCGAGCGCGGCATAGAGGCCGGCGGCGACATCGGCGATCGCCGCGCCGCTGCGTACCGGAGGCCCGCCCGGCTCGCCGGTCACGCCCATGAGGCCGCTCATGCCCTGCGCGACCTGGTCGAAGCCCGGGCGCTCGACGTACGGGCCGTCCTGGCCGAAGCCGGAGATGCTGGCGAGGATGATTCGCTCGTTCTGCTTCTTCAGGGACTCGTAGTCGATGCCGAGCCGGTATTTCACGTCCGGGCGGTAGTTCTCCACCACCACGTCGGCGGTCTTCACGAGGCGCGCGAAGACTTCCTTCGCCTCGGGAAGCTTGAGGTTGAGCGTCATCGAGCGCTTGTTGCGATGCAGGTTCTGCATGTCGGGGCCGTCGCGCGGGCCGCCCATGCCTTCGTTCGGGTCGACGCCCGGCGGCGTCTCGATCTTGATCACGTCCGCGCCGAAATCCGCGAATTGCCGGACGCACGTGGGGCCCGCGCGCACGCGTGAGAGGTCGAGCACCCGGAAGCGCGCGAGCGCGGACGAGGCGGTGATGCGGGGCATGGCGGCTATTTTATCGCCCCGCGTATGATGGGCTTTCGATGTTCCGCACCCTGGGGATTTTGCCGGCATTGATCTTCGTCATTGGCGCGCGGGCGGAATATCCCGATCACCCGGTGAGGATGGTGGTGCCGCAGGCGGCGGGAAGCGCGACCGACAACTTCGCCCGGCTGCTCGCTCCGGAGCT
>JAFAGU010000218.1 GCA_019237595.1 Betaproteobacteria bacterium
CGCGTCCTTCTTCAGGTCGAGCACGATCGAGCGCTTGTTGCGGCTGGTGTTGAGGAAGATCGTCCCCATGCCCGCGTGCCTGAAAGGCCACGCGTTGCGGATGACATCGCCTTCGGGCGGCTCGACCTTGATCACGTCGGCGCCGAAGTCGCCGAGGATCTGCGTCGCGAACGGGCCCATGACCACCGTCGTCAGATCGAGTACCCGAACGCCCGCAAGCGGTCCCACGCTTTCCTCCCCTGCGAAGAGTCTATTCCGGCTCGATGCCCGCGAGCTTCACGAGCCTCGCCCAGTGCGCAATTTCGCTGCCGATGAAGGCCTTCAATTGCGACGGATTGAGCGGCGCGACATCCGTCCCGATGGCAGCGTACTTGTCCTTCACGTCGGCTTTCGCGAGCGCCTTCCCCGAAGCCTCGTAGAGCTTCTGCACGATGTCGGGCGCCGTTTTCGCCGGCGCCATGAGGGCGAACCAGGCGATGAGCTCGTAGCCTGGCAGCTCCTCGGCGATTGCCGGCGTGTCCGGCGCGAGCGGCGTTCTCGATTTCGAGGTGACGCCCAGGCCGCGGAGCTTGCCGCCCTTGAGCTGCCCGAGCGCGTTGCCGAGGTCCACGAAGGTAAAGGCGAGCGAGCCGCCCAAGGTGTCGGTCACCGCCTGCGGGATGCCCTTATAGGGCACTTCCACCACGTCGAGCTTCGCCATCTGCTTGAGGAGCGAAAGCGAAACCTGAGATCCGGAGGAGCCGTAGCCGGCCGACTGGTTTTTCCCTTTCGAATACGAAATGAACTCCTTGAGGTTCTTCGCCGGGTAGTCGGCCTTCACCATGAGCATGAAGGACGTCGTCCCCAGGCGGACGATCGGCGAAAAATCGTTCACCGGGTCGTAGCTCAGCTTCTTGAAAAGGCTGACGTTCGCGGCCTGCGGCGTGTTGGTGGTGACGAGCAGCGTGTAGCCATCGGGCGGCGCCTTCGCCACCTCCGCCGCCGCGATGGAGCCTTGGGCGCCGGGCTTGTTCTCGACGATGAAGGGCTGGCCGAGGGAGGACTGGAGCTCCGCCCCGATCACGCGCGCGACCTGGTCCGTCGCGCTCGCGGATGGAAAGGGGACGACCAGCTTGACGGGATGGGCGGGATAACCCTGCGCGAAAACCGTCGCGGCAAGGAACACGAAAGGCAGCAGGAGGAGTCGTTTCATCGGGTCCTCTAGGCGTTCAATTGCGCGAGGAGCTCGCGCGTCTTCACCGGGTCGGCGGCACGGAGCACGCGCTGCGCGAGCGTCTGCACCTCGCCGAGGTTCGTGCGCAGGATCCGGTCCTTGATCGGCAGCAGCTGCGAAGGGTGCATCGAGAAGTTGCGAAGCCCGATGCCCAGGAGCAGCCGCGTGAGCTGCAGGTCGCCCGCCATCTCACCGCACACCGCGACCGGCATGCCGCCGCGGGTGGCGGTCTGGATGGTGCCTGCGACGAGCGAAAGCACGGCGGGATGGAGCGGATCGTAAAGGTGCGCCACGGCGTCGTCCGTGCGATCGATGGCGAGCGTGTACTGGATGAGGTCGTTCGTGCCGATGGAGAGGAAGTTGAGCCGCCGCATGAAGATGGGAAGCGCGAGCGCGGCGGCCGGGATCTCGATCATGCCGCCCACCTCGACTCCGCGATCGTAGGGCTGCCCGCGCTCGTCCAGCTGCTGCTTCGCCTGGCGGATGAGAGCGAGGGTCTGCTCGATCTCGTGCACGTGCGCGACCATGGGCAGGAGCATGCGCACGCGCCCGTAGTGGGAGGCGCGCAGGATCGCCCGCAGCTGCGTGAGGAACATCTGCGGCTCCGCGAGGCAGAAGCGGATCGCGCGCAATCCCATCGCGGGATTGGGCTTGGTGTGGACCTCGTCCGAATCGTTTATCGCCTTGTCGGCGCCGAGGTCGAGCGTGCGCAGCACCACAGGCCGGCCTTCCATCGCCTCGGCGACGCGCCGGTACGCCTCGAACTGTTCCTCCTCGCCCGGGAGGTCGGCGCGGCCGAGGAACAGGAATTCGGTGCGGAAGAGCCCGACGCCCTGGGCGCCGGCCTCCAGCACCTCGGGCATGTCCTCCGGGAGCTCGATGTTGGCGTAGAGCTCGACCGGCGTGCCGTCGCGCGTCGCCGCGGCGGTGGACTTGAGGAGCTTCAGGCGCTGGCGCTCCTCGCCGATCTGCGACTGGCGCAGGCGGTATTCGGCGAGCACGAGCGGGTCGGGGTTGACGATCAGCACGCCGCGCTGGCCGTCGACGATGAGGAGCTCCCCCTCGCTGATCGCCTGGAACGCATGGTGCAGGCCGACGATCGCCGGGATGCCGAGCGAGCGGGCCACGATCGCCGTATGCGAGGTCACCCCGCCCAGGTCCGTGACGAAGCCGCCGAAGTGATGGCGCTTGAAGAGGATCATGTCCGCTGGCGAGAGGTCGTGCGCGACCACGATCAGGCGCTCTTCCTCGGTAAGGGCCGCCTCGGGCAGCGCGTGGGCGCCCATGAGCGCCTTCAGCACGCGCTCCACGGCCTGCTGGATGTCGGCCTTGCGCTCGCGCAGGTAGGCGTCGTCGATCTCGTCGAAGCGCTCCGAGAGCTTCTCCATCTGCTGCACGAGCGCCCACTCGGCGTTGCAGCGGCGGCTTCGGATGAGCTCGCGCGGCGCCTCGGAAAGCGACGTGTCCTCGAGGATCATCCGGTGCAGATCCAGGAAGGCGGCGAATTCCGCCGGCGCGCCGGCCGGAATCTGGGCCTTCAGCCCCTCGAGGTCCTCGCGGGCGCGGCGCAGCGCCGCGTCGAAGCGCTTCACCTCGGACTCGACGTCCTCCTCGGGCACCTCGTAGTGCCCGACCTCCATGCGCGCGCTCGCCACCAGGTGGGCATAGCCGATGGTGATGCCCCCCGAGACGGCGTGGCCGTGCAGGACGAAGTTCATGCGCTGCGGCTAGCGGGGGACCGGCAGGCTACTCACCTTCGCCGAACTTATCGGAGATGAGTTGCAGGATCGCGGCAAGCGCCTGCTCGGCGTCGGCGCCCTCGGCCTCCACGAGGACCGTGGAGCCCTTGCCCGCGGCGAGCATCATCACGCCCATGATGCTTTTCGCATTGACGCGCCGGCCGTTGCGCGTGAGCCAGATGCTGCTCTGGAAGCCGCTCGCCACCTGGGTGAGCTTCGCAGAGGCGCGCGCGTGCAGGCCGAGCTTGTTGACGATCAGGGCTTCAGCGCTCGCCACAGCACTTGTCCCGGTTCATGTAGACGACGCCAGTCGTTCCGCCGCCCTGCGCCTTTTCCACCACGACTGCGAGGGGCAGGTCGCGGTGCGCGATCGCGCGCACGAGCATCGGCAGGTTCGCGCCCGAGAGGCCTTCCACGCGGCCATCCTGGAGCACGCGGGAGGCGACGTTCGCCGGCGTGGCGCCGAACATGTCCGTGAGGATGAGGACGCCGCCTCCGTCATCTACCCGGGCCATGGCGCGCTCCACGCGCGCGAGCACCAGCTCCGGGATGTCCACCGCCCCGACGCTCACGTGCTCCACGTGCTCGAGGGGCTTCCCGAGCGTATGGGCAGCGGCGCGCATGAGCGATTCGCCGAGCGTGCCGTGCGTGATGAGGACGATGCCCACCATCAGCGGCTCGCCTTCTCTTCCAGGGCGTCGAGGAACATGCCGGCGACGTCGAAGCCGGTCTGGTCCTGGATCTCGCGAAAGCAGGTGGGGCTCGTCACGTTCACTTCGGTGAGCCAGTCGCCGATGACGTCGAGGCCGACGAGCAGGAGGCCGCGCCCGGCGAGCACCGGGCCGAGGGCCGCGGCGATTTCGCGATGCCGCGCGGTGACCGGCTGCGCCACGCCGCGCGCCCCGGCGGCGAGGTTGCCACGCGACTCGCCCGCCTTGGGAATGCGCGCGAGGCAATGCGGCACGACCTCGCCGTCGATGAGGAGGACGCGCTTGTCTCCTTCCGCGATCTCGGGGATGTAGCGCTGCGCCATCACCGTCCGGGCGCCGCCCTGCGACATGACCTCGACGATGACGTTGCGGTTCGGGTCGTCGCGCCGGACTCGGAAGATGTTCTCGCCGCCCATCACGTCGAGCCGCTTCACCACCACGTCGGCGTGCTCGTCGATGAAGGACTGGATGCGGGACGCCTCGCGCGTGACGAGCGTCGGCGCGACGAAGCGGCCGAACTCGGCGATGGCGAGCTTCTCGTTGTGGTCGCGGATGGCGTCCGGAGCATTGAAGATGCGCGCGCCCTCGCGGACCGCGGCCGAGAGGAGCCACGTGGAAGCCACGTATTCGAGGTCGAAGGGCGGGTCCTTCCGCATGATGACGGCGTCGTAGCCCGTTAGCGGACCGCTCTCATGCTCGTGCGGGCGGTACCAGTCCTCGTCGTTGTCCGCGAGCGAGATCCGCTGGGCGGAGGCGGCCACTCGGTTCTTCGACCAGTGGAGCGTGGGCTGCTCGCAGACGAAGACCTGGTGGTTGCGCGCCTGCGCGGCGCGCATCATCGCGACGCTCGTGTCCTTGTAGGCCTTGAGCGATTCCGGCGGATCGATGATGAAGAGCAGCTTCACGATCGACCGCGCGGGGCGGCGCCTTACTTCTTCGCCGCCGCCGCGGGCTTGGCGGGCGCAGGCTCCTTGAGGTTCTGCCCGGACTGGTTAGCCATGTAGACGATTGCGCGCGCGAGCTCGTCCTGCGAGAGGTCCGCAGCGCCGCCCTTCGGCGGCATCGCGCCCTTGCCCTTCATCGCCGTGGCGAGGAGGCCCGGAAGGCCCTTCTCCTGCTGCACGCGCTTGCCCCACTCGCCGGCATCGCCGATCTTCGGCGCGCCGGCGACGCCGGCTTGGTGGCAGCTCGAGCACACGGATTTCACGATGTCCTCGCCGGTGCGCGCGCCGGGCGCGGCTGGCGGTGCGCCGAACTCCACCTTGCCCACCGGCTGCAGGCGCGCGGCGACTTTCTCCGGCGTGAGCGCCGATGGGTCGGCGCTCGGGCGGCCCGTCACGAGGTGCACGATCAGGATGATCCCGAGGATCGGCACGAGGAACGCCAGAACGACCACGACGATCAGCTGCTGCGGCGTCTGGATAAAGGAGGACTCGTCGTGCTCTGCCATGCGCGCTTCGCCGAGGGTTGAGATAAAGGTATGATTTTAACTTGAAAGCGCCCGTAGCTCAGCGGATCAGAGTATTGGCCTCCGAAGCCAAGGGTCGTGGGTTCGAATCCCGCCG
The DNA here is from genome assembly GCA_019237595.1 of Betaproteobacteria bacterium. GTDB lineage: Bacteria > Pseudomonadota > Gammaproteobacteria > Burkholderiales > SG8-39 > SCGC-AG-212-J23. The sequence goes on from JAFAGU010000218.1 coordinate 5,228, forward strand.
GGCGCGCCACTCCCTCGCTATTTCTTGAGCGCCGCGGCGAAGAGCTTGTCCGCTTCGGCCTTCGACTCCTTGTCGACCTTCGCGTTGTAGGCGAGGGGCAGGTTGAACTTCTTGCCGGCCTCGGTCGCCTCCGGGTTGGTGAAGGCGTGCACCGCTCCCGGGTAGTTGATGAACTTGTAGTCGGCTTTCGCCGCATCCATGTCTTTCTTGAACGCGTCGATCTGCTCGGGCTTGTTGAAGGGGTCGTCGGCGCCGTTGAGGACGAGCACCTTTGCCTTCACGCCGTCGCCTCCAGCCCGATAGCCGCCCAGGCCGGGATGGAAGGCCGCGACTGCGGCGAGCGGCTCGCCCGCGCGGGCCATATTGAGCACGACCGCCCCGCCCATGCAGTAGCCCGAGGCCGCGATCCGGTTCGCGTCGACCGTCGACTGCTTTGCGAGCTCGTCCCGGGCGGCGTCGAAGCGCGCCTTGGTCACGACGGGATCGCTCATCAGGCCCTTCATGAGGTTCGTCGCGTCCTTGGGGTTGTCGGCGGTCTTCGCATCGCCGTACATGTCCGCGATGAAGGCGGTGTAGCCGTGCTGGGCGAAGCGGCGCGCTTCGCTGTGCGTGTGCTTCGTGATGCCCCACCATTCGTGGACGACGACGATGCCGGGGCGCTTGCCCTTCACGGCATCGTCATAGACGACGAAGCCCTTGAGCGTAGTGCCGGCGCCGTCCTTGTAGGTCACGGGCTCTTCCTTGACGGCCGCCTGGGCGGCAGTTGCGGCGGCCGCGACGAGCGCGGCGGCTATCCAGTTGCGCATGGGAGCTCTCCTCGGGTTGATCCACTATCATTGTATGCATGGGAGCGAAGCGCATCAGCCGGTACCCCGTTCCGGAGTTGAAACAGCTCCCGGGGGACGTGCGCGAGCGCATTGTCGCGGTGCAGGAAAAGTCGGGCTTCGTCCCGAACGTGTTCCTCGCCCTCGCACACCGGCCGGCGGAGTTCCGCGCCTTCTTCGCCTACCACGACGCGCTGATGGAGAAGCAGGGCGGGCTCTCGAAGGCCGAGCGCGAGATGATCGTCGTCGCCACCTCGGCCGCGAACGACTGCCACTATTGCGTCATTGCCCACGGCGCGATCCTGCGCATCCGCGCGAAGAACCCGCTGATCGCGGACCAGGTGGCGATCAACTACCGCAAGGCGGACCTCTCGGCGCGCGAGCGAGCGATGCTGGACTTCGCGATGAAGGTCGCGCTCGAGCCGGGGCGCATATCGGACGCCGACTTCCCGCCGCTGCAAGCCCGGGGTTTCTCCGACGAGGACATCTGGGACATCGCCGCGATCGCCGCGCTCTTTGCGCTTTCGAACCGCATGGCGAACTTCACCGAGATGCGCCCGAACGACGAGTTCTACCTCATGGGGCGCGCGCCCAAGGCCTAGGCCCTCCGCGAGGCCTAGCGCAGCAGCTCGTACTTCCCGCCGCGCTCGATCGCGCGCAGGTAGGCGGGCCTCGCGTGAATCCGCTTCAGGTAATCGAAAAGGCGCGGGCGGCGCTCGTCGAGCCCGCCCCGAGCGCGCGCCGCTTCCAGCGGAAAGCTCATCTGGATATCGGCCGCCGTGAATTGCGGGCCGGCGAACCACTCGATCTTCGCGAGCTCACCTTCCATGAAGTCGAGGTTGCGCTCGATGTTCGGCAGCACGAACCCCTTCAGGCCGCGGTCGGCGATCGCTCGCGCGATGGGCTTGACGAAGAACGGCATCGGACCGGTCTTCATGCGGTCGAAGACGAGCTTGAGGAGCAGCGGCGGCATCGCCGAGCCCTCGGCGAAGTGCATCCAATAGGTGTAGCGAAGGCGCTCCGGCGTGCCCGGCGTGGGGGAGAGCCGGCCCGCGCCGTACTTGTCTGCGAGGTACTCGAGGATCGCGCCCGACTCGGCGAGCGTCAGGCCGCCATCGGAGATGACCGGCGACTTGCCGAGGGGATGGACCTGCCGCAGCTCCGGCGGCGCAAGCATCGTCTTCGCGTCGCGCTGGTAGGCCTTGATCTCGTAAGGCACGCCGAGCTCCTCGAGCGCCCAAAGCACGCGCTGCGAGCGCGAGTTGTTGAGGTGGTGGACGACGATCATGTCAGGCGAGGAGCTTGAAGGCGTGCACCCAGTCGTTGCGAAGGAATCCCGGGATGCACCACAGCATGCAGAGCGGCTCGATGGCGCGGGCCGCCTCTGCCTTGCCCATGTCGGCGGTATCCCAGCCGAACTGGTCGAGGATTCCCGCCACGGTCTTCTTTGCCGCTTCGTCGTTGCCGCAGACGAACATCGTCGGGCGGCCGCCCTTGAGCTGCGGGTTCACCATGCAGGCGCTGCCCACGGAGTTGAAGGCCTTCACGAACCGCGCTTCAGGACACTCGCGCTGGAGCTGCTCCATGAGCGATTCGTCGAGTGACGTGAAGAACCTCAGCACGCCGTTCACGGGCGGCGAGTCGGCGATCGGGTTCGTGGCGTCTATGACTGGTTTCCCGCGCAAATTTGCTGCTCCGGCGAGGCGTACGGCGTCGAGCGCCGCCGTGCCCTTGACCGCGAGCACCACGAGCTCGGCTCCGCCCGCCGCGTCGCCGAACCCGGCGACCCGCGCCTGGGGATTCTTCTTCAGCCAATCCGCAAGCTTCGCGGGCGAGCGCGTTCCGAGCGCTACTTCGTGTCCGTGCTTGAGGAAGCCGCCGGCGAGCGTCGTGGCGACGCCGCCCGAGCCAAGGATGCCGACTTTCATCGCGTTCTCCTTCCCGTCTCTCAGTCGCCGTGCCAGCGAGGGCTGGCTAGCACGACCGACGTTTCGATCTGCCTCTCGGGGATGCTCCAGTATTTTCGCAGAAGCCGCCGCGTGCCCTGCGGCCCGAGCAGCCGATAGCCATTCTTCTTGTAGAACGCGATCGCCCAGGTCGCCGCGGCCCACGTGCCGATGAGGATCGGCTTGTCGGAAAGCGATTCCAGGTGGCGCAGCAGCCGCGTTCCGCAGCCGGTGTTGCGAAGCTTCGTCCTCACGTAGGCATGCCGGATGAGGTCGACCTCGCCGCGGTCCTGCAGGCCCATGACGCCGACGAGCTCGCCGGCATCTTCCTCGCCCCAGAACCGTACTCCCGCCCGCATCTCGTCGAGGAGCTGCTGCATCGGCATGTAGGGCTCGTGCCAGCGGTCCTCCGGGATCACCCCCTTGTAGGCCTGGGCCGCATCGTTGACGATCTCGAAGATCGCCGGCGCGTCCTCCGGGACGCAGGCCCGAACCGTCACGCGAAGCCGAGCGCGGAAAGCGCGGAGCGATAGGCCGGCACCGCCTGGTCGTAGCCTTGCACCGTGAGTCCGAGGTCGCGAAGCAGGCCGTCGTGGATCCCGTAGATCCAGCCGTGCACCGTGAGTTCCTGGCCGCGCTCCCAGGCGTCGCGCGCGATGGTCGTCTCGCAGACATTGAGCACCTGCTCGACGACGTTCAGCTCGCAGAGCCGCTCCGCAGCCCCGCCTTGCCGGCGCAGCGGCGCGAGCCTCGCCTCGTGCTTTTCCTCCACGTCCTGCACGTGGCGAAGCCAGTTGTCGCTCAAGCCCACGCGCTGGCGCCCCAGCGCCGCCTGGACACCGCTGCAGCCGTAGTGGCCGCAGACGATGACGTGGCGCACTTTCAGGATGTCGACGGCGAACTGCAGCACGGAGAGGCAGTTGAGGTCCGTGTGGACGACGAGGTTGGCGACGTTGCGATGCACGAAGAGCTCGCCGGGCAGGAGCCCGACGATCTCGTTCGCCGGGACGCGGCTGTCGGAGCAGCCGATCCACAGGTACTGGGGCGATTGCTGGCGCGAGAGCTTGGCGAAGAACTCCGGGTCCATGCCGCGGATGCGGCGCGCCCAGGCCTTGTTGTTCTCGAAGAGCTCCGGAAGGTCGCGCGACGGCATGTCAGCTCGCAAGCGCCGGGCGGCGCTTCCAGGACCCGGTCGCTTCCTCGAAGGCATGAGCGATCTGCAGCACGCCGAAATCGTCGCGGTAGCGGCCGACGATCTGGATCCCGACGGGCAGGCCTTCGGGCGTGAAGCCGGCGGGCACCGAGATCGCGGGGTGGCTCGTCACGGTGATGTAGTAGCAGCTCTTCATCCAGTCGAGATAGTTGCCCATTTTCACGCCGGCAACCTCGCGCGGCCATTCCACGTCCACCGGGTACGGCGCGAGCTGGTTGACCGGGCACACGAAGAAATCATACTTTTCCAGGAATACGCGCATGCGGTGGAAGAGCTGCGTACGCAGGCCTTCGGCGCGAACGACCTGCGCGGCGGTGAGCCTGAGGCCCTGCTCGACGTTCCAGACGATGTCGTCCTTCACCTTGTCGCGATGCTTCTGGATGAGCTCGCCGGCCCGGTGCACGAACGCTAGGCCGCGCAGCGTCTCGAAGGCCTCCGTGGCGCCGGTGAAATCAGGCTCGGCGTCCTCGACCGTGCAGCCGAGCGCCTTGAACGTCTTGCGATGCGCCTCCAGCACCGCGGTCACGCTCGGCTCCACGGGCAGGCCGCCGAGGTCGCGGCTCCAGGCAATGCGCGCCTTGCGGAAGTTGCGCTTCAGCGGGCGGTTGAAGAGGCTACCCGGCTCGGCGATCGAAGTCGGCGCTCGCGGATCGGGACCCGCCATCGCCGAGAGGAGGAAGGCGGCGTCGGAGACGGTGCGCGCCATGGGACCGAGCTCGCTCATGTTGCTCCAGGGATACGCGTGCGGATACGCCGGCACGCGCCCCGTGGACGGGCGAAAGCCGACCACATTGCAGTAGTTGCCCGGGTTGCGAAGCGACGCGGCGAAATCGCCTCCGTCGGCGAAGGGCAGCATGCCGCAGGCGACGGCCACGGCCGCGCCGCCCGAGGAGCCGCCGCAGGTCTTCGTCGGGTCGTAGGGGTTGAGCGTCGCCCCGAACACCGCGTTGAACGTCTGGCTGCCCGCGCCGAACTCGGGACTATTCGTCTTGCCCAGGATCACCACCCCGGCCGCGCGCAGCCGCTCCACCACGAGGTGGTCCGCTTCCGGGACGTTGTCCTTGTAGATGGGAGAGCCGAAGGTCGTGCGGATGCCCTTGGTCGGGATCACGTCCTTGATCGCGATCGGGAGGCCGAAAAGGGCGCCCTCCTTTCGTTTTTGCCGGTCCAGGGCTTTCGCCTGCTTGAGCGCGAGCTCGGGGAGGAACGTGACGATCGCGTTCACCTTGGGATTCACGCGCTCGATGCGCTCGATGAAGGCGCGAGCGACCTCGGTCGCGGAGAGCTTCCGCGCGCGGAGGAGATGCGCGAGCTTTCGCGCCGGGAGGTAGCCGAGTTCCATCGGGGGCCTACATCAGGACGATGTCGAACTGCTCCTGAGTGTAGCTCGACTCGACCTGGAGCGAGACGGGCTTGCCGATGAAATCCGAAAGCATCGCAAGCGAGGGCGATTCTTCCTCGAGGAAGAGGTCGATGACGGGCTGCGAGGCGAGCACCCGCAGCTCGCGCGCCTGGAAGGCGCGCGACTCGCGGAGCACTTCGCGCAGGATCTCGTAGCAGACGGTGTGGGCAGTCTTGACTTCGCCCCGGCCCGAGCAGGTGGGGCAGGGCTCGCACAGCACGTGCGCGAGCGATTCGCGCGTGCGCTTGCGGGTCATCTCGACGAGCCCAAGCGCGGTGAAGCCGTTTACCGTGACGCGGGTCCGGTCGCGGGCAAGGGCGCGGCCGAGCTCCTCGAGCACCGCCTGGCGGTGCTCCGTGGACTGCATGTCGATGAAGTCCACGACGATGATGCCGCCGAGGTTGCGGAGCCTCAGCTGCCGGGCGATGGACTGCGCCGCCTCGAGGTTCGTCTTGAAGACGGTTTCCTCGAAGTTGCGGGTCCCGACGAAGCCGCCGGTGTTGACGTCGATCGTCGTGAGGGCCTCGGTCTGGTCGATGACGAGGGTGCCGCCGGACTTGAGCTCCACGCGCCGCGAGAGCGCCTTCTCGATCTCCGGCTCGACGTTGTGCAGGTCGAAGAGCGGCCGCTCGCCGGTGTAGTGCTCGAGCCGCGCGCGCACGTTCGGCATGTAGGTCTCGCAGAAGGCGGCGAGCTTCTGGTAGTTCTCCCGGGAGTCGACGACCACGCGGGCGGTGTCCGCGCCCACCATGTCGCGGAGCACGCGCTGCGCGAGCGAGAGCTCCTGGTAGAGGCGCTCGGGCGCCTTCGCCGCCGCCGCGCGGGCGCGGATCACGCCCCAGAGGTTCCGCAGGTAGTGCAGGTCGGCGCGGAGCTCCTCGTCCGAGGCGCTTTCCCCGAGCGTGCGCACGATGAAGCCGCCTTTCTCGTCCGGCGGGACGAGCTCGCGCAGCCGTTCGCGGAGCTGCTGGCGGCCACCCTCGTCCTCGATACGCTGCGAGATGCCGATGTGGGGGTCGAGGGGAAGATAGACGAGCAGCCGCCCGGCGATGGAGATCTGCGTCGAGAGCCGGGCGCCTTTCGTTCCGATCGGGTCTTTCGCGACCTGCGTCAGGATGCCCTGGCCTTCCGAGAGCAGCCGCTCGATCGGGCGCGCCGGCTCTTCGCCGTTGCGGCGGTGCTCGCGCAGGTCCGCCACGTGGAGGAACGCCGCGCGCTCGAGGCCGATGTCGACGAAGGCCGATTGCATGCCGGGCAGCACGCGCGAGACGCGGCCCATGTAGATGTTGCCGACGAGGCCGAGGCTCGCCGTACGCTCGACGAGGAGCTCGTTCACCACGCCGGAGGCGAGCACGGCGACGCGCGTCTCGCGCGGCGTCACATTGACTAGGATCTCCTCCGCCACGCTTCGACCTAGGCGCGCCGCGCGGCGACGCTCGGCTGGGCGCGCTCCGGCACGGCGATGCGCTCGAGCAGGAGCGCCGTCTCGTAGAGCGGCAAGCCCATCACGCCCGAATAGCTGCCCCGGAGCTCGACGATGAAGCGCGCCGCCCGCCCCTGGATGGCGTAGGCGCCCGCCTTGTCGTCGGCCTCGCCTGTCGCTACGTAGTCGCGGATCTCGGCGGGAGAAAGCGGCTTGAAGCGGACTTCGGAGCGCGAAAGCGCGCTCTCGAGGCGCTCGCCGTGCTTGAGCGCGATGCCGGTCAGCACTTCGTGCGTCGTGTCCGAGAGCGCGGCCAGCATGCGGGCGGCGTCCTCGCGGCTCTCCGGCTTGCCGAAGATTTCGCCGCGGAGGGAGACGGTCGTATCGGCGGCGAGCACCGGCGCCGCGGGAAGGTTCCTTTGCTGCATGCGCTGCCAGCCGAGCTGCGCCTTCGCGCGCGCGAGCCGCTCCACGTACGCGTCGGCGAGCTCGCCCGCGAGCGGCGTCTCGTCGACTTCCGTGCGCGAGCCGCCGGTCTCCCCGCGCTCGCGAAAGAGGAGCAGGTGATAGCGCACGCCGATCTGCGAAAGGAGCTCGCGCCGCCGGGGGCTTCGCGAGGCGAGATAGATGCCGCGGTCGACGGGGCCGGCCATCGCGGCGAGTGTAGCTTAAGACCTGTGGTAGGGATGCCCGCTGAGGAGCGTCGCCGCCCGGTAGAGCTGCTCGAGGAGCACCACCTGGGCGAGCGCGTGCGCAAGCGTGAGCGAGGAGAGCCGGAGCTTCATCGCCGCCTTGGCCTTGAATTCCTCGGGCAGGCCGTCCGCCGGCCCGATGACGAATGCGGTTTCCTGCGCGAGGAGCCTCGCGAATTGCACGGTGGTGAGGTCCTCGCCGCGCTCGTCGAGCGCGACGACGCGGCGGTACTCGGAGAAAAGTCTTCCCAGGTCCGGATTGCGGAGGGAAACACGGGAGACTTCGTAGCCTTTCGGCATGCGCCTCGCGTATTCGGCGCATGCGGCTTCCGCCCAGGCGGGGAGCCTAGCGTCGAGCGCGAGGACGTGCAGGCGCGCCACGGCGCTTGGCGGGCTTCTTCGTTTTCGGCGCTTCCTTCTTCAGCTTCACGCTCTTGCCGCCCCAGATTTCCTCGAGGTTGTAGAAGCTGCGCACGGCCGGGTGCATGACGTGCACGACGAGGTCGCCGAGGTCGACGAGGATCCACTCGCTTGCCGACTCGCCCTCCACGCCGTAGACGCGCGCGCCCTGCGCCTTGAGCTTTTCCTGCACGTTGTCGGCGAGCGCCTTCACCTGGCGGGTGGAATCCCCGGTGGCGATGACAATGCGCTCGAACATCGAGGGCAGTGCCGCCGTGTTGTAGACCACGATGTCGCGGCCCTTGATGTCCTCGAGGGCGTCGACGACGGCGCGCTGTTTTTTACGCAGGTCCATCAGCGATAGAGCCCGCGGCTGCGGATGTAGTTCTCGACCGGGGCAGGAACCAGACCCGCGAGGCTCTCGCCGCGAGATGCGCGCGAGCGGATGTCGCTCGCCGAAACCGCCATGGGCGCCATCGGAATCACGGCAACCGCGGGGTCGCCCGCGTCGTGTCCCGGCCGGGCGAACACCGCAAGCTTCGCGAGGCGGCGGACCTCGTCCGGACGATGCCAGGTCGAAAGCTTCTCCAGCTGGTCGGCGCCCATGAGGAAATAAAGCTCCGGCGCGCCCTGCGAATGGAAGCTCCTCAACGTGTCGGCCGTGTAGCCAGAGGCGGCCGGGTCGAGCTCCCGCCGGTCGATCTCGAAGCGCGGCTCACGGGCGAGCGCAAGCTCCAGCATGGCGACCCGGTCCGCGGCCGGCGCGAGCGCGGGACCGCGGTAGCGCGTCTTTCCGGTAGGCAGGAAGATCACCTTTTGGACCGGGAGGGCGCCGAGCGCGGCGCGCGCCATCGCGAGGTGGGCGTTGTGGACCGGGTCGAAGGTGCCGCCAAGAAGCGCGACTGCCACTAGAGCGCGAGCCCGGTCACTGCTCTCGGATCTCTCCGTGTCCGAGCACCACGAACTTCTGCGTCGTGAGGCCCTCGAGCCCGACGGGGCCGCGCGCATGCAGCTTGTCCGTGGAGATGCCGATCTCGGCGCCCAGGCCGTATTCGTAGCCGTCGGCGAAGCGCGTCGAGGCGTTCCACATCACCGAGGCGGAGTCCACTTCGCGAAGGAACCGCTCCGCGCGCGCCTGGTCGCCAGCGACGATCGCGTCGGTGTGGTGCGAGCCGTATTTCTCGATGTGCTCGATCGCTTCATCGAGGCCCTTCACCACGCGGATCGAAACGACGGGCGCCAGCCACTCCGTGTAGAAATCGTTCTCTTCCGCCTTTTTCGCCTGCGGAATGAATTTCAGGGCCGCCATGTCGGCCCGCATTTCCACGCCCTTGCTCTCGAAGATCTTCGAGACGCGAGGCAGGACCTTCGGGGCGATGCCTTCGGCCACGAGCAGCGTTTCCATGGTGTTGCACGTGCCGTAGCGCTGCGTCTTCGCGTTATCGGCGATCCGCACCGCCATGTCGAGGTCCGCCGAGTCGTCGACGTAGACGTGGCACACGCCGTCGAGGTGCTTGATCATGGGGATCTTCGATTCGCGCGCAAGGCGCTCGATGAGCGCCTTGCCGCCGCGCGGCACGATGATGTCCACGTATTCGGGCATGGTGATCAGCGCGCCGACCGCCTCGCGGTCCGGCGTGTCGACGAGCTGGACCGCGTCCTGCGGCAGCCGCTCGCCCTTTAATCCCGCTCGCACGCACGCGGCGATCGCGCGGTTCGACGCGAGCGACTCGGAGCCGCCGCGCAGAATGCAGGCGTTGCCCGACTTGATGCAGAGCGCCGCCGCATCCGCGGTGACGTTGGGCCGCGACTCGTAGATGATGCCGATGACGCCGAGCGGCACGCGCATCCGAGCGACCTCGATGCCCGTCGGCTGGCGCGCCTTTTCGGAAAGCTGGCCCACGGGATCCTCGAGGGCAGCCACCTGCTCGACGCCTTCGGCCATGTGCTCGATGGCGCGCGCCTCGAGCGTGAGCCGATCGACGAAGGCGGCGTCCTTGCCGGCGGCTTTCGCCCGCGCGAGATCCTCCGCATTCGCCTTCAGGATGTCGACCGAATTGCGCCGGATGGCCGCGGCGATGGCCGCGAGCGCGCGGTTTTTCGCCGCCGTGTCGGCACGCGCGAGCTCGCGCGCCCCGGCGCGCGCGGCGATGCCGAGCTCGCGCACGTACGCGGAGACCGTCACCCTCGCGTCAAGCTTTTGATCCATGGGCCAAGTTTAGCCCAAGGCGGATGAGCTCCTGCCACGGATCGGAAGCTTGCACGCCCTTGATCGCGCGATCGACGAGCGCGGCGTGGGCAATCGCCGCGGCGACTTTCGGCGCCTGGAAGCGCCTCGCCGAGACCGCGGCCTGGATGGCGGCCTTGACGGGCTTCGCGAACAGGCGGTGCTGCATGGCGAGCGAATCGACGTCCTGGCCGCGCAGCGCGCCTTGGAGCACGAAGAGCATGGCCGAAAGGACGAACAGGATGAACGTCGGCTGCTCGCCTTCTCCGCGCAACCCCTCGAGCACGCGCACGTAGCGCGCCGCGTCGCCGGCGAGGAGCGCTTCGGCGGCGCCATTCGGGTCGTAGCGCGCTACGCTCGCCACCGCATCCTGCACGGTGTCCATCGCAAGCTCGCCCTCCGGCGCGAGGAGCGCTAGCTTCTCCACCTCCTGGTGCGCCGCGAGGAGATTGCCCTCGACGCGCTCGGCGAGAAACGCGAGCACTTCGACACTGGCGTTCTGGCGATGGCGCGCGAGCCGGCCGGCGAGCCAGCGCGGGAGCTGCGCGCGCGGCACGCCGGACACTTCCACGATCACACCGGCCCGGTCGAGCGCGGCGAACCAGTCCGACTTCCACCAGCCCGCGCCCTCCGGACGCGGCATCGTGACGAGGAGCAGCGTGTCGGGATTCGGATTCGCGCAGTACTGGGCGAGGCCCTTAGCGATCGGCGCCGGCACCTTGCCGCTCGGCAGGCGAAGCTCGACGATCTTTCGCCCGCCGAAGAGCGAGAGGTTTTCGGCGGCGTGGCGGAACTCGCTCCAGTCGAAGCCGCGGCCCGCTTCGAGCACCTCGCGCTCGGCGAAGTCGCGCTTCCGAGCCGCCGCCCGCACGGCGTCGGCCGCCTCGAGGGCGAGAAGCGGCTCGTCGCCGTGCACCGCATAGACCGCCGACAGGTTCTTCGCGAGATGAGCCGGGAGCTGCTCGGCCTTGAGCTGCATCTACTGGACGCGCGGCACGGGCTTGGTCGAGGCCGCGAGGCGCCGCATGATCTGCTGCACCATGTCGGTCTGCATGTCCCGGAAGAGGAGGCCTTCCTCGGTCTCCTTCGCGAGGATGTCCGAGTCGTTGAAGGTGATGTCCCGCGTGAGCTGGATCTGCGTGGCCGGCACGTAGTCCGCGCCCTTGCCGTCGTGTACGCGGAAGCCGACGCGGTAGCGAAGCTGGTACTCGCGCACGCGGCCGGTGCTCGTGAGCGAAAGGATTTCCTTGCTCCGCACTTCACCGGTGAATTCCAGGATCGCGTCGGCGATCTTCGGGTCGTCGACCACCTTGGCGCGCGTGCCCGCCTGGATGTTGCGCTTCAGGTCGAGCGCGATCCCGCCGGTCGCATTGGGAACGAACACCGTGTCGAAGGGCACGTCCGCCGTGCCGCGCAGGCGAAAGCCGCAGCCGGCGAGGAAGAGGGCGAGCGCGAGGACGAGAAAGCGCTTCATGCGACGACGTTGATGAGCTTGCCCGGGACGATGACGATGCGCTTGATGATCTTGTCGCCGATGTGCTTCTTGACGAAGTCGAGCGACGGGACAATCAGCTCGAGGGCGGAGCGGTCCGCGGCCTTCGGCGCCCGCACGCTTCCGCGCTTGACGCCGTTCACCTGGACGACATACTCGATTTCGTCCTGCTCGAGCGCCGCCGCGTCCGGCTCCGGCCAGGGCGCCTTCATCACGTCCTCGCCGAAGCCGAGCTCGATCCAGAGATCGTGTGCGAGGTGCGGCGCGATGGGAGCGAGAAGCCGCAGGAGGATCGAGAGCCCCTCGGCGGCGGTGGCGCTGCCGGGATCCTCGAGCTTCTCGAGGCTGTTCAGGATCTTCATGCACGCGGAGGCCACGGTATTGAACTGCTGGCGCTGCATGTCGTAGCTCGCCTGCTTGAGCGTCGCGTGGATCTCGCGCCGCGCCGCAGTGTCCTGGCCGGCGGTCTTGTGCCCCTTGGAGAACTGCAGCGCAAAAGCCCAGACGCGGCGCAGGAACCGGTAGGACCCCTCTACGCTCTCGTCGCTCCACTCGAGCGTGTTGGTCGGCGGCGAGGCGAACATCGTGTAAAACCGCGCCGTATCGGCGCCGTACTTGTCGATGAGCGCTTGCGGATCGACGCCGTTGTTCTTCGACTTGGACATCGTGCCGATGCCGTCGTATACGACCTCCTTCCCGTTTTTCGTTCGGGCGGAAAGGATCTTTCCCTTGGCGTCGCGTTCGACGACCACGTCGGCGGGATTCACCCACTCGCGGCGGCCGCTCGCGTCGGTGTAGTACGACTCGGCAAGCACCATGCCTTGCGTGAGGAGGTTGGTGAAGGGCTCTGCCACCTTCGGCATGAGCCCTTCGTCGCGCATGACGCGCTGGAAGAAGCGGGAGTAGAGCAGATGCAGGATCGCGTGCTCGATGCCGCCGATGTATTGGTCGACCGGCATCCAGTAGCTCGCGCGCTCGTCCACCATCGCCGCCTGCTGGTCGGGGCAGGCATAGCGCGAGAAATACCACGACGAGTCGACGAACGTGTCCATCGTGTCGGTCTCGCGCTTCGCGGCTCGTCCGCACTCCGGACACTTCGTTTCGTAGAAGGACGGCATCTTCGCGAGCGGATTGCCCGTGCCGTCGGGCACGAGGTCCTCGGGGAGCTTGACCGGGAGCTCGTCGTCCGGCACCGGCACGTCGCCGCAGGCCGGGCAGTGGACGATCGGGATCGGCGTGCCCCAGTAGCGCTGGCGCGACACGCCCCAGTCGCGCAGCCGCCACTGGATTTGCTTCTCGCCCAGGTGTTTTTCCTTCAGGTCCTTCGAGATGGCTTCGACAGCCTCCTGGAAGTCCAGGCCATCGTACTTTCCTGAATTGATGCACGTGCCGTATTCCGCGTACTCGGGTCTCCAGGGCGGATCGACCTTGTCGCCAAGTGGATGGCGGATGACCGGCTTGATGGGCAGGCCGTACTTCGCCGCGAAGGCATAGTCGCGTTCGTCGTGGGCGGGGACGCCCATGACGGCGCCTTCCCCGTACGTCATGAGAACGTAGTTCCCCACCCACACGGGAATCCTCTCGCCCGAGATAGGATGCGTGACGGAGAGGCCCGTCGGCATGCCCTTCTTCTCGATCTGGGCAAGCTCGGCCTCGATAACCGTGCCCTTCTTGCATTCATCAATAAATGCTTTGACCCTTGAATCCCTCTTCGCTGCAGATTCGGCGATTGGATGCTCCGCCGCTACGGCCATGAACGTCGCGCCCATGAGAGTGTCGGCGCGAGTGGTGAAAACCCAGAGGACTTGTTTTTTTCCGTCCAGCTCATACGGAAAGCCGATTCGGACACCTTCCGACTTGCCGATCCAGTTCTTCTGCATCGTCTTGACCTGCTCGGGCCAGCCGGGCAGCTCGTCGAGCGCCTTGAGGAGCTCTTCGGCGTAGGCGCTGATGCGGAAGAAGTACATCGGGATCTCGCGCTTCTCCACGAGCGCGCCGGTGCGCCAGCCGCGGCCCTCGATCACCTGCTCGTTCGCGAGCACCGTCTGGTCGACCGGGTCCCAGTTGACGATGCCGGTCTTCTTGTAGGCGAGCCCCTTCCTGAACATGCGCGTGAAAAGCCACTGGTTCCACTTGTAGTAGTCCGGCGAGCAGGTGGCGATCTCGCGCTCCCAGTCGAGCGCGAAGCCCAGGCTCTTCAGCTGCTTGCGCATGTAGGCGATGTTGTCGTACGTCCAGCGCGCCGGCGGCACCTTGTTCGCCATCGCCGCGTTCTCCGCGGGCAGGCCGAACGCGTCCCAGCCCATCGGCTGCAGCACGTTGAAACCGCGCATGCGCAGGTAGCGCGTCAGCACGTCGCCGATCGTGTAGTTCCGCACGTGCCCCATGTGGAGCTTTCCCGAGGGGTACGGGAACATCGAGAGGCAGTAGAACTTCTTCTTCCCCGCGGCCTCCTCGGCATGGAAGGAGCGCCGGCTTTCCCAGAAGGCCTGGGCCTTGCGCTCCACGCTCCGCGGGTCGTAAGTGTCTTCCATCGTTGGATATTTCCGGAGGAGCGCTCGATTATAGCGGCGGGGGGCGCATCCATTTGGCGCCGCTGCCGTATATGGAGGCGCTTGGGTACCATGTCGCCAAAGGGGAACCGAATGAAAACGATGATCGTCCACGCCGCGCTCGCCGCGGCGCTTCTCGGCTCGACGCTTGCCGCCGCCCAACCCGCCGCCGTCGTCGAAGGCGTGCAGATGCCCGCCTGGGTGGAGCGAAGCCAGGCCGGAAAGCTGGAACGCTCGCCCCTTGCGCCCGGCATGGAGCTGAAGGCCGGCGACCAGCTGAAGACGGGTCCGGGGTCGCGCCTCCTCGTGAAGCTCTCCGAGGGGAGCCTCGTCAAGCTTGGCGAGAACGGCAACATGCGCGTCGCGGACCTCCAGCCGAGCAAGGACCTCTTCCGCGGCGCGCTCGCCGTGCTCGAGGGCGCCTTCCGCTTCACGACCCAGAAGATCGGCGCGAACCGCCGGCGCGACATCAACATCAGCGTGGCGCAGGTCACCGCGGGCATCCGCGGCACGGACCTCTGGGGCCGATCGCGCAGCGAAAAGCAGATCGTCTGCCTCATCGAGGGCAAGATCGAGGTCGGCGCCCAGGGCGAGGCGGCGGTCACGATGGACCAGCCGCTTCAGTTCTACCAGCGGGAAAAAGGCCAGACCGCGCCGGTGGGCTTCGTGGACAAGAAGCAGCTCGACGAGTGGGCGCGCGAGACCGAGATCGAAGCCGGGAAGGCGACGCTGCGCACGGGCGGCCGCTTCAGCGTCACGCTCGCCTCGGCGGAGAGCCAGGCCGACGCCCTCAAGGTCTACGACCTGGTGCGCGATGCGGGCTACGCCGCGCAGATCCGGCCGGTGAAGCAGGGCGAGAAGCTCGTCTACGTCGTGCGCATCGCCAACCTCGCCGGCAAGGCGGAAGCGGAGGCGGTCGCCGCGCAGCTCAAGGGAAAATTCGGCGTCGCCGATCCGAAAGTCTCCTCGTAAGTCCATCGAGCGGCGCGAGGGGGCAGTAAAATCGCCCCTTCGTGTCGCTGCATCTCGAACACCTCAATCCCGAGCAGCTCGCCGCCGTCACCCTTCCCGACGAGCACGCGCTCATCCTCGCGGGCGCGGGCAGCGGAAAGACGCGCGTCCTGACCACGCGCATCGCCTGGCTCATCAAGGGCGGCCGCGTCTCGCCCGCGGGAATCCTCGCGGTGACCTTCACGAACAAGGCGGCGCGCGAGATGCTGACGCGCCTCACCGCGATGCTGCCGGTCAACCCGCGCGGCATGTGGATGGGAACGTTCCACGGTCTCGCGAACCGCATGCTCCGCGCCCACCATCGCGAGGCGCGCCTCCCGCAGAGCTTCCAGATCCTCGACTCGCAGGACCAGCTCGCCGCGCTGAAGCGCCTGATGAAGGCTTCGGGCGTCGACGAGGACCGCTTCCCGCCCAGGGAGGTTCAGTGGTTCATCAACGCCCAGAAGGAAGAGGGCTTGCGCCCGGGCGAAGTCCCGCTGACCGACGAGAACGTCCGGCGCTTCGTCGAGCTCTACGCGGCCTACGACGAGCAGTGCCAGCGCGAAGGCGTCGTGGACTTTCCCGAGCTCCTTTTGCGATCGTTCGAGTTGCTGTCCCGGAATGAAATTCTCCGGGAGCATTACGCGCAGCGCTTCTCGCACATCCTGGTCGACGAGTTCCAGGACACCAATCGGCTCCAGTACCGCTGGCTGAAGCTCTTCTCCTCCAGGCACACGAGCTACTTCTGCGTCGGCGACGACGACCAGTCCATCTACACCTTCCGCGGGGCGAACGTCGGCAACATGGCGGACTTCGAGCGCGACTTCAAGGTGAAGCACGTCGTGCGCCTCGAGCAGAACTACCGCTCGCACGGCAACATCCTCGATGCGGCGAACGCGCTCATCGCCAACAACCGCAATCGGCTCGGCAAGAACCTGTGGACCGCGGCCGGCGCCGGGGAGCCGCTGCGCGTTTTCGAGGGCGAGTCGGACAACGACGAGGCGCGCTGGCTCGTGGAGGAGGTGCAGGCGCTCGCGCGGGACGGCACGCCGCTCTCGCACATCGCCGTCCTCTACCGCTCGAACGCGCAATCGCGGGTCGTGGAGCACGCGCTCTTCTCGCAGGGCATTCCTTACCGCGTCTACGGCGGTCTGCGCTTCTTCGAGCGCGCGGAAGTGAAGCACGCGCTTGCGTACTTACGCCTGCTCGCGTTCCCGGATGACGACAATGCTTTCCTGCGCGTCGCCAACTTCCCGCCGCGCGGAATCGGCGCCCGCACGATCGAGCAGCTCCAGGACGCGGCGAAGCAGGCTGGGGCTTCGCTCATGAAGGTCGCGGATGGCTCCAAGGCCCTGGTGTTCAAGAAGCTCATCGAGGAGCTGAAAAGCGAGACCGCAAACCTGCCGCTCCCGGAAGTCGTGGAGCACGTTGTCGCGAGAAGCGGCCTCATCGAGCACTACAAGACCGAGCGGGAGGGCGCCGACCGGATCCAGAACCTCGAGGAGCTCGTGAACGCGGCGGCGGCCTTTACACAGGAGGAGCGCGAGACGGAATCGGGCGAGGCGGTCGATCCGCTGACCGCCTTCCTGACCCACGCCGCGCTCGAGGCGGGCGAGCACCAGGCAGGCGAAGGGCAGGAAGCGCTGCAGATGATGACCGTGCACTCGGCGAAGGGGCTGGAATTCGATGCCGTCTTCCTCACCGGCCTGGAGGAGGGGCTCTTCCCGCACGAGCAGAGCGTGAACGAGCGTGACGGCCTGGAGGAGGAGCGGCGCCTCGCCTACGTCGCCATCACCCGCGCGCGCCGGCGGCTCTACCTCTCTCATGCCCAGACCCGCATGCTGCACGGCCAGACCCGCTACAACGTGGCCTCGCGTTTCCTCGAGGAGATTCCGAACGGCCTCATGAAGTGGCTCACGCCGCGCTTCTCCCGCCAGCGCCTCGTT
Organism: Betaproteobacteria bacterium; assembly: GCA_019237595.1. Classification (GTDB taxonomy): domain Bacteria; phylum Pseudomonadota; class Gammaproteobacteria; order Burkholderiales; family SG8-39; genus SCGC-AG-212-J23. The sequence continues at coordinate 22,334 of JAFAGU010000218.1, forward strand.
CCCGACTTCTCGCGAAGCAAGGACGCCTTCATGATGAAGCGCAAGGAAGAGGGCATCGGCTTTCGCATCGGCCAGAACGTCACCCATCCCAAGTTCGGCACGGGCGTGATCGTCGATGCCGAAGGGTCCGGGACCGAGGCGCGAGTCCAGGTGAACTTCGGCGCGGCGGGCGTGAAGTGGCTCGCGCTTGCCGTCGCGAAGCTCCAGGCCGCCTAGCCCGGCAGGGTCGCGCCGCGTAGGGCAAAATCGCCCCAGGGGAAAACCGTTGAGCAGGGACGACTATCTCGAGCGCATCCTGAAGGCGCGCGTCTACGACGTGGCGTCGGAGACGCCGCTCGACCCGGCCCCGGCGCTTTCCAAGCGCCTTCGCAACACGCTGCTCCTGAAGCGCGAGGACCTGCAGCCGGTCTTTTCCTTCAAGGTGCGCGGCGCCTACAACAAGATGGCCGCGCTCCCTGCGTCGCGCCTGAGGAAAGGAGTCATCGCCGCGAGCGCGGGAAATCATGCGCAGGGCGTCGCGCTTGCGGCGCAGCGCCTGGGCTGCCGGGCGGTGATCGTGATGCCCGTCACGACGCCGCGAATCAAGGTAAACGCGGTCGCGGCTCGCGGCGCCGAGGTCGTGCTGTGCGGCGACAGCTACAGCGACGCCTACGCGCATGCGATGGAGCTGAAGCGCCGCCGAGGGCTTGCCTTCGTGCATCCGTACGACGACGCCGACGTGATTGCGGGGCAGGGCACGATCGGCGTGGAGATCCTGCGCCAGCACGCGCGCCCGATCGACGCCATCTTCGTTCCGGTCGGCGGCGGTGGGCTCATTTCGGGGATCGCCGCGTATGTGAAGCGGGTGCGTCCGTCGGTCAAGGTCGTCGGCGTCGAGCCGACGGACGCGGACGCGATGGCGCGCTCCCTCAAGGCCGGGCGCCGCGTGAAGCTCGACCACGTCGGGCTTTTTGCCGACGGCGTGGCCGTGAAGCAGGTGGGCGCCGAGACCTTCCGCCTTTGTCGGCGATTCGTGGACGAGATGGTGCTCGTGGATACCGACGAGATGTGCGCGGCGATCAAGGACGTCTTCGAGGACACGCGCGTCGTTCTCGAGCCCGCGGGGGCTCTCGCCGTGGCGGGCGCGAAGGCCTGGGCGCAGCGCCACGGCGCGCGCGGGCGCACGCTCGTCGCGGTCGCCTCCGGCGCGAACACGAACTTCGACCGCCTGCGCTTCATCGCCGAGGAGGCGGAGCTCGGCGAGCACCGCGAGGCGGTCCTCGCCGTCACGATTCCGGAGCGTCCGGGGAGCTTCAAGCGTTTCTGCGCCGCGCTCGGCGAGCGCAGCGTCACGGAGTTCAACTACCGGCTCGCCGATTCGAGCGAAGCGCACATCTTCGTCGGCATCGAGGTCCATGGGCGCGAGGAGACGGCGCGCATCGTGCGCACGCTGCGCCGCCAGGGCTTGAAGACCGTGGATCTTTCCGACAACGACATGGCGAAGTGGCACGTGCGCCACATGGTGGGGGGGCGCGCGCGCGCGGCGAACGAGCTCCTCTACCGCTTCGAGTTTCCCGAACGGCCCGGCGCCCTGGGCCGCTTCCTCGCCAGCATGCGAAGCGACTGGAACATCAGCCTCTTTCACTACCGCAACCACGGCGCCGACTACGGCCGCGTGCTCGTCGGCATGCAGGTGCCGCCGCGAGAGATGGGCGAGTTCAAGGCCTTCCTGCGCAAGCTCGGGTATCCGTACGCCGACGAGACTCGTAATCCGTCGTACCGCCTCTTCCTCCTCTAAGCCATGAAGCGAAGCGAAATCAGCATCCAGGGCAGGCTTTTCGACTACGTTGTGCGCCACGGCTCGCGCGAGACGGCGGTGCAGAAGCAGCTCCGCGCGGTAACGCGCAGGATCCCGATGGGCGGCATGCAGATCGGCGCGGACCAGGCGGCGCTCATGCAGGTGCTCGTCAAGATGCTCGGCGCCCGCCGATGCATCGAGATCGGCACCTTTACCGGCTACTCCGCGCTCGCCGTCGCGCTCGCCCTTCCCGCCGACGGGCGGATCGTCTGCTGCGATGTAAGCGACGAATGGACTTCGATCGCGCGGCGATTCTGGAAGCGCGCGGGCGTCGAGCGCAAGATCGTGCTGAAGCTCGCACCCGCGCTCGCAACGCTCGACGAGCTGCTGAAGAGGGAGAAGGGCAGGTTCGACTTCGCCTTCATCGATGCGGACAAGGCGAACTATCCGGGCTACTTCGAGCGCTGCCTGAAGCTCCTGCGCCGCGGCGGCCTCATTGCCGTGGATAACACCCTCTGGCACGGGCGCGTACTGGACGCGCGCGTCCGGGACGCCGACACGCGCGCGATCCGCGCGTTCAACCGCCGGCTCATCCGCGACCGGCGCGTGGACGTGGCGCTCGTCGCCATCGGCGACGGCGTCACGCTCGCCCTCAAGCGCTAGCGATCCTCGCCCCGCAGGAAGCGCTCGTCGGCGTAGCACACCGGGGAGGCGAGCTCGCCGCTCCCGCCCATTTCCGGCGCGCCGAGAAAAGCGAGGCCGTCGGCATCGCGCCGGTAGACGCCGCGCTCCGTGACGACGTAGTCCATGGGGATGTCCCATGGTTGGGGGTCGATGGTTTTGATCCTCGCCAGCTCATAGCTCACGCCGATCACCACCGGCTTCTTCGGCAGCGAGGCGAGCGTGCGGTCGAAAAATCCGCCGCCGTAGCCCAGTCGGTAGCCCTTCTCGTCCCAGCCGTTCATCGGCAGCAGCACCGCGTCGGGAAGGACTTCCCGGGAGCCCTCGGGATACGGGATATCGAGCGGTCCGACTGCGAGCTTCACGCCGGGATGCCATTCGCGGAAAGCGAGCGGTTGCTTCGGCGCCAGGACCACCGGCAGCGCCGTCAACGCGCCGTACTCGCGCAGCGTTTTGGCAAGGTGCCGCGCGTCGTATTCATTCTTGATCGGCCAGCAAAAGGCGACGATGCCGCTCGCGAGGCCGGGGAAGCCGCGTTCCAGGAAGCCGTCGATCTGCACGCGGCTTGCTTCGACTTGCGCCGGCGCAAGCGCCAGCCGCGCGGCGACGAGACGCTCGCGCTCGCTTTTCCGCCAAAGCTTTACATCGGAAAAAACCATGCGGGTGCTAGAATTTACACAAGAATATTGAAGTTGTTCCGCATGCGCCTTCGCAACCTCCGTGCCGCGTTCGCCGCCGCGCTCCTCGCGGCCGCGACGCTCGCGCGGGCCGCCGGCGCACCGTCTGGCGCCGACGAGGCGCTGCTCGCCGCATTCGACGCCTACCGCGCGGGCGACGCAATCAAGTTCTCCAAGCTCGCGCCCAGGCTGCAGGGCCATGTCCTCGAGCCGTGGGTCGAATATTGGAGGCTCTCGTTCGGTCTCGAGGATGCGACGCCGGAAGAGGTCGCCGCGTACTTCTCGAAGTATGGCTCGACCTACGCCGGCGAGCGGCTGCGCGCCGACTGGCTGAAGGTCCTCGCGAAGCGCGGCGACTGGCCGCGCTTCGATGCCGAGGCGCAGCTTTTCTCCCGCGACGACCTCGAGATCCGCTGCGATCGCGTCCGCTCTCGCGTCGCGCGCGGCGAGGAGGAGGCGGCCGCCAAGGAGGCGCGCGCGCTCTGGCTGGAACCCCGCGAATTTCCGGAGGGCTGCGCGCGGCTCGCCGATGCGCTCGCGGCGCGCGGCGTGCTTTCGGTCACCGATGTCTGGCAGCGCGTGCGCGTGCTCTTCGAGAACGGCGCCATCACGGCGGCGAAGAGCGCGCTCGCCTACCTGCCGAAATCCGAAGGGCCCGACGAGCGCTGGCTGGCTGACGCGGCCCGCAGTCCCAAGCGCCTGCTCGACCGCCTTCCCAAGACGCTCGAGCACCGGCCGGCGCGCGAGGTCGCCGTGCTCGCGGCCGTGCGCCTCGCCAAGGCGGACGTCGACGCGGCGGCGGCCGAACTCGAGCGCACGCTGGAGCCGCGCCTGCCTGAGCGCGAGCTGCGCTACCTCTGGAGCCGGGTCGCATACGAAGCCGCACGGCAGCATCATCCGCAGGCCCTCAAGTGGTATGCCCGCGCCGGAGACTCGCGCCTCGACGACGAGCAGCTCGCGTGGAAGGCGCGCGCGGCGCTGCGCCAGGGCAGTTGGCAGGCCGTGCGCGATGCCGTCGACCGCATGTCTGCGCAGGCGCGGGAAGATCCGGCCTGGACGTACTGGTACGGACGCGCGCTTGCGGCGCAAGGCGAAGAGACCGGGGCACGGGCCTACTACCTGCGCATCGCCGGACAACCGGACTTCTACGGACTGCTCGCGAACGAAGAGCTCGGCTATGTCGCGACGCTTCCGGAGGCGGCTTACGTCCCGAGCGACGAGGACGTGGCAGCCGCCGCGGGCGAGCCCGGCATCCGCCGCGCGCTGGAGCTCATCCGCCTCGGCCTGCGCAGCGAAGGCGTTCGCGAGTGGCTCTTCACCCTGCGTGGCTGGAGCGACGCCAGGCTCCTCGCCGCCTCGGAAGTCGCGCGCCGCGAGCAAATCTACGATCGCGCCATCCAGGCGGCGGACCGGACCGAGCGGCTGCACAACTTCGCGCTGCGCTATCCGGTGCCCTACGAGGAAGTGTTCCGCTCCTACGCCAGGACTTACCAGCTGGACGAAGCCTGGCTCCTCGGCCTCGTGCGCCAGGAAAGCCGCTTCATCGCCGAGGCGCGTTCCGGCGCCGGCGCGGCGGGCCTCATGCAGATCATGCCGCGCACCGCGAAGTACGTGGCGCGCAAGATCGGCCTGCGCAACTACGAGCCGCGGCGCGTCACCGACGTGCAGACGAACGTCACGCTCGGCTCCGGCTACCTCAAGCTCGTGCTCGACCAGCTAGGCCATCCCGTGCTCGCCTCCGCCGCCTACAACGCCGGGCCGGGGCGGGCACGCAAGTGGCGGGCCCCCCAGCCGCTCGAAGGGGCGATCTATGCGGAGACGATTCCCTTTACCGAGACTCGCGACTACGTGAAGAAGGTCATGGCGAACTCGGTCTTCTACGCCGCAATCGTGCAGAAGCGTGTGACGCCGATCAAGGAAAGGCTCGGTATTGTGCCGCCCCGTGTGGCGGGAGAGCCGGTCGGCGACGAGCTGCCCTGAAGCCGTAGAATAAGTACATGAAGCTCGAGAACGTGCTCGTGGTCGGCGGCTCGGGCTTTGTCGGCCGCCACCTCGTCGCCGGCCTCGTCCGGCATGGCGTGCGCGTCGTCGTTCCCACTCGGCTCCGCGAGCGCGCGAAGCACCTCATTCTGCTTCCTACCGTCGAAGTCGTGCAGGCCGACGTCTTGCAGGTGGGCGTGCTCGAGCGCCTCGCCGCCGGCTGCCAGATGGTCGTCGACCTCGCCGGCATCCTACATGGCCGCGCGGGCCGACCGGACGAGCGGGGCCCCAACGACTACGGCCCCGACTTCGCGCGCGCGCACGTCGAGCTCGCCCAGGCGGTGGTGCGCGCCTGCCGCGCTTCCGGCGCAAGGCGGCTCCTTCACATGAGCTCGCTCGGCGCTTCGCCATCGGCACCGTCCGAGTACTTGCGATCGAAGGGGATCGGCGAGCAGGCCGTGCTCGCCGCCGACGATCTCGAAACGACGGTGTTCCGCCCGTCGGTCATCTTCGGTCCGGAAGACCGCTTCCTCAACCAGTTCGCCGACCTTGCGAGGTGGCTGCCGCTCCTCGCGATCCCGTCGCCGGAAGCACGCTTCAAGCCCGTGTATGTAGGCGATGTCGCCGCGGCGATGCTCGCCTGCATCCACGACACCGAAACCTGGGGCAAGGTCTACGAGCTTTGCGGACCCCGTGAGTACACGCTGAAATCGCTCGTCGAATACGCGGGCGCAGTGGCTGGCACGCCGCGCCGGGTCGTGGGAATGCCCGAGCGCGTTGCGGCACTGCAGGCGCGGCTCCTCGAGCTCCTGCCTTCGCCGCCGATGAGCCGCGACAACCTGCGCTCGCTCAAGGCGGCAAGCGTGTGCTCGGGCGCCTTCCCGTTCGGCATCCAGCCGCAGCCGCTCGAGGCCATCGTCCCGCTTTACCTCGCGCCTGTCGCCATTTCGCGCGAGCGCTTTCCGCAGCTTCGCTGGCGCGCGCGCCGCTAGCGCGCGC
>JAFAGU010000255.1 GCA_019237595.1 Betaproteobacteria bacterium
GGCTTTGCGGCACGCAAGCGCGAGAGCAGGCGGCGCGGCAAGCTCCGCGGCATCGCGGCCGGCAGCTATCTCGAAGTCACGGCGCCGCCCAACAAGGAGATGGGCGGCATCCGCTTCGAGGGCGACGGCAGCATCACGATCATCACCGGCACGCTCGACTACGGGCAAGGCCATGCCGCGGGATTTGCGCAGGTCCTTTCTCAAGTTCTTGGGGTGGCCTTTCATAAGATAAAACTCTTGCAAGGCGATTCCGACCAGCTTCTCTTCGGCGCGGGCACGGGCGGCTCGCGGTCGATGATGATGAGCGGCTCGGCGATCATCGAGGCGGCGCAGAAGGTGGTCGAGAAGGGCAAGGCGCTCGCGGCGGACGCGCTCGAGGCCGCGGAAGCCGACATCGAATTCCGAAATGGCGAATTTCTCGTCGCCGGGACCGACCGGAAAATCTCCTTGCAAGAAATTGCCGATAAAAACCCCGGAAAGCTCAGCGTCCAGCATGTGACCGAAGTGATTCCATCGGCCTTTCCCAACGGTTGCCACGTGTGCGAGGTGGAGATCGATCCGGAGACGGGCGCGGTGGAGGTGGTGCGCTATGCGTCGGTGAACGACTTCGGCGTGGTGGTGAACCCGCTCACGGTCGAGGGGCAGGTGCACGGCGGCGTGGTGCAGGGCATCGGCCAGTGCCTGATGGAAAGCGCGCGCTACGACGAGACCGGCCAGCTCGTCACCGGGTCGTTCATGGACTATGCGCTGCCGCGCGCCTCCGACACGCCGCTCCGCATCGGCTGGGAGAGCCACCCCGTGCCCGCGAAGACCAATCCCCTCGGCGCCAAGGGCTGCGGCGAAGCCGGCTGCGCCGGCGCGATGACCTCGGTGATGAACGCCATTGCCGACGCCCTCGCGCCGCTCGGCATCCGGCATTTCGATATGCCGGCCAGCCCGGAGCGCGTATGGCGTGTAATACGGGACGCTTTATCGTCCCGCTCACTGGAGGAGGCGAAACGATGACGACGAGACGCGAGTTCCTGGGCGCCGGGCTGTGCTTCGTGGGCTGCGGCATCCTCGGCCATGCGCACGCGCAGGGGCGCCCCGCGCGGCGCACGGTGGTCGTGGCCGGCAAGCGCATGAAGGTGATCGACGTGCACGCGCACGCGGCGCTGCCGGCGGCGATGGAGCTCCTCGGGGAGAAGATCGGCGTGGGCGTGAACCGCCCCGACCTCGTGCTGCCGGCGACGGTGCAGCAGCGCCTGGCGGACATGGACGCGCAAGGCATCGACATGGAGGCGCTCTCCATCAACGCCTTCTGGTACGGCGCCGAGCGCGACCTCGCGGCGAAGGTCTGCCAGATGCAGAACGAGCATCTCGCGGAGCTCTGCGCCAAGTTTCCCGACCGCTTCGTCGCCTTCGCCTCGGTCGCGCTCCAGCATCCGGACCTCGCCGTGCAGCAGCTCGTCGACGGGACGAAGAAATACGGCCTCAAGGGCGCGGCCATCGGCGGGAGCGTGCGCGGCATGGAGCTCTCCGACCCGAAGCTCCATCCGTTCTGGGCGAAGGTGGAGGAGCTCGGCGTGCCGGTCTTCATCCATCCGCAGGGCGACGCGGGCACCGGCCCCGCGCTGCTGCGCGACCGGCTGAAGGGCAACGGCCGCGTGGACAACACGATCGGCTATCCGCTCGAGACGACGATCGCGCTCTCGAAGCTCATATTCGAGGGGACGCTCGACCGCTTCCCTGGGATCAAGGTGATCGCCGCGCACGGCGGCGGGTTCCTGCCCTCCTACGCGCACCGCTCCGATCGCGGCTGCATGACCGTGCCGGGCGCGTGCCCCGGCGGCGAGTACGGCGGCATCAAGAAGAAGCCCACCGAATACCTGAAGCAGATGTTCTACGACACGATGGTCTTCACGCCCGAGGGCCTGCGTCATTTGGCGGCCGAAGTCGGCGCGAGCCAGCTCATGATCGGCACCGACTATCCGTTCCCGTGGACCAAGACCGCCGTCGAGCACGTCATGGACACCGCCTCGCTCTCCGACGCGGAGAAGGCGGCGATCCTCGAGGGGAACGCCGCCAAGCTGCTGGGCATCGCGGCGGTCTAACCCCCGCTCGCCTTCGGCTCACGGCCCCCTTATCAGGGGGCCGGCTACTTCAGCGGCTTGAGCGGAAGCTTCTCTCCCTCCGGGAGCTCGACCTCGGCGACGTTGAGCGTCATCGACACGGCGGTGTAGTAGCCGTTCACGCCGATGAGGTCCATCACGCCCTGCTCGCCGAGGAGCTTCACCGCGCGCGCGTAGGTGGCGTCCGTCACCTTCTTCGCGCGGTGGAGCTCGGTGGAGAAATCGTAGACGGCGGCTTCGTCGTCCTTCATTCCCGAAGGACGCCTGCCCTGCGCGAGCTGCGCGGCGATCTTCGGGTCGAGGCCGGCCTTCATCGCGAGCGGGTGGTGCGCGTACCACTCGTACTGCGAGGTCCAATAGCGCGCGGTGATGAGGATCGCGAACTCGTTCAGGCGCTGCGGGAGCGAAGTCTTGTAGCGCACGAACTCTCCCACCGCCTGCAGCCGCATGCCGAGCTCGGGGCTGCGCATGTACGCGTTGAATGGCCCGCGCTTCAGCATCTTCGCGACCGCGTCGGGCCCCGCGTCGCCGCCGCCGCGCGGCCCGGCGACGAGCGCCTGCGCGAGCTTCTGCTGCTCCGGGGTGAGCTTGTCCGCGTCGAGCGGCGGAAAACGGTCGGCGGCAAGGGCGGCTTTGTGCATGGCGATCACTCCGAAGAGAAGAACCAGCGTCTTGAGCTTCATCTGCGCCTCCTATTTCTGGGGAATGTGCTTCGCGAGCTGGCGAGGGCCGACCTCGCCGCCGTAGACGTTGCCCTGCGCGTCCACGGCTACGCCTTCCGCCGCGCTCGTTCCCTTCATCTCGAGCGGATCCGGGATGCGGTAGAGGACGCGGCCGGTGGCGAGCTCGCCGACGCGGATGCCGCGCAGCCAGCCGGGGTTCGGCGCGACGCCGTTCGACTCCGAGTCCGCGACATAGACGAGCCCGTCGCGCACGGCGACGCCGCTCGGCCGGCCGTACTGGCGCCATTCCTCGACGAACTTCCCCTCGGGCGTGACGACCTGGATGCGGTGGTTGCCGCGGTCCGCGACGAGGAGCCGCCCCTGCGGATCCATCGCGAGGTCGTGCGGCGTGCGGAACTCGGCCGGCCCGGAGCCAAGCCGGCCGAATGAATAGAGGAACTTGCCTTCCTTCGTGAAGCGCGAGATGCGCGCCACCGTTTCCGGCGGCATGCCCGG
>JAFAGU010000259.1 GCA_019237595.1 Betaproteobacteria bacterium
GCGCGCGCTACGCCGCGGTATCGCTCTGCATCGGCGTGGGCCAGGGGCTCGCGGTGATCCTCGAGCGGGTGAAGGAATGAACGCTCCTCTCGAGAAAGGCAAGGCGAAGGCGGAATTCGCCCGGAACGACCCGTTCCTCCTCGACGCGCAGCTCACGGAGGAAGAGCGCATGGTGCGCGAGGCGGCGCACGCGTACTGCCAGGACAAGCTCGGCCCGCGCGTCCTGAATGCCTTCAGGAAGGAAGAAACCGACAAGGGAATCTTCCGCGAGATGGGCGAACTCGGCCTCCTCGGGCCGACGATTCCGCCCGAATATGGCGGCCCCGGCCTGAACTACGTCTCCTATGGCCTCATCGCGCGCGAAGTCGAGCGCGTCGATTCCGGCTATCGCTCGATGATGAGCGTCCAGTCCTCGCTCGTGATGCTGCCGATCTTCGAATTCGGTTCTCCTTCCGCGAGGCAGAAATACCTGCCGAAGCTCGCCTCCGGCGAATGGATCGGCTGCTTCGGCCTCACGGAGCCGAACCACGGCTCCGATCCGGGCTCGATGCAGACCCGGGCGAAGAAAGTGCCCGGCGGCTACAGCCTCACGGGCTCGAAGATGTGGATCTCCAATTCGCCGATCGCCGACGTCTTCGTCGTGTGGGCGAAGGACCACGAAGGGCAGATTCGCGGCTTCGTCCTGGAAAGGTCCTTCAAGAACCTCTCGGCACCCGCCATCCACGGCAAGGTGGGCCTGCGCACCTCCATCACGGGCGAAGTGGTGATGGACAACGTGTTCTGCCCCGAGGAAAACGCGTTTCCGGAAGTGCGAGGCCTCAAAGGGCCGTTCACCTGCCTCAATTCCGCGCGCTACGGAATAGCGTGGGGTGCCTTGGGCGCGGCAGAGGACTGCTTCGTCAGGGCCCGTAACTACGTATTGGATCGCAAGCAGTTCGGCAGGCCGCTCGCGGCGAACCAGCTCGTGCAGAAAAAGCTCGCCGACATGCTCTCCGAGATCGCGCTCGGCCTGCAGGGGTGCCTCCGGCTCGGGCGGATGAAGGACGAAGGCATCGCGGCCGCCGAAGTCACTTCCATCCTCAAGCGCAATTCCTGCGGCAAGGCGCTCGACATCGCTCGCGCCGCGCGCGACATGCTCGGCGGCAACGGGATCTCGGACGAATTCGGCGTGATCCGGCACGTGGTGAACCTCGAAGTGGTCAACACCTACGAAGGCACGCACGACATCCATGCCCTCATCCTCGGCCGCGCGATCACAGGGCTGCAGGCGTTCAGCTAGGAGCCTCGCGCTCGCCCTCGGCCTCGTCGCCGCCCTCCCGGCGGCGGCGGAGGTATCGCCTTACCCGAGCCGCGCGGTGAAGGTCGTGGTCGCCGTCTCGCCCGGCGGCACGCCCGATCTCCTCGCTCGCCTGCTGTCGGCGCGGCTCTCGGAGCGCACGCGCCAGCAGTTCATCGTGGAAAACCGCCTCGGCGCGGGCGGCAACATAGCCGCGGAAGCAGTGGCGAAGGCCCCGGCCGACGGCTACACGCTCTTCTTCCCGTCGAGCGCCGTCCTCACCTTGAATCCGGCGGTCTACACGAGGCCCGGCTTCGACCCGGTCAAGGACTTTGCGCCGATCGCCATCGTCGGCTCGGGCGGCTACTACTTCCTCGCCTGCGCTCGCCTGCCCGTGAAGTCGATGCAGGACCTCGTGGCGCTCGCGAAAACGCGGCCCGTCACCTACGCGACCGCGGGGCATGGGACGAGCCATCACCTGGCCGGCGAGATGCTGAACCGCGCGGCCGGCATCCGCATGGTCCATGTTCCGTACAAAGGCTTCGCACAGGGGATCCAGGACGTGCTCGGCTGCAAGGTCGATGTGATCGTAGGCGCGGTGGCGGGGAGCGCCGCCTACGTGAAGAGCGGGCGCGTGAAGGCGCTCGCCGTCACTTCGCAGAAGCGCTTCCCCGGCACGCCGGAAGTGCCGACGATGATCGAGTCCGGCTTCCCCGGCTTCGAGGTCGAGGCGTGGTACGGATTGCTTGCGACTGCCGGAACACCGCGCGAGGTCGTCGAGCGCCTGAACGCCGAGACGCTCGCGGTCATCCGGCAGAAGGCGTTCGTCGACCTGCTGCGCGACCAAGGGCTCGAAGTCGTGGGAGGCACGCCGGAAGCGTTCTCATCGCGCCTTCGCACGGAGCTCGCAAGCTCAGCGCAGCTCGTGAAGTCGCTCGGGCTCAAGGTGGACTAGCGTGAAGCGCGTGCGCGTCGGCGACATCGAGCTTGCGGTTCGCGACGAGGGAAGCGGCGCCCCCGTCCTCTTCCTCCACGGCTTCCCGGACTCCTCGCATCTCTGGCGCCACCAGGTCGGCGCCCTCGTGCAGGCGGGCTTCCGCGCCATCGCACCGGACCTGCGGGGCTTCGGCGCCTCCGACAAGCCCGCCGAGACGAAGGCGTACGGACTGCAGGCCATCGTCAAGGACGTCCTCGCGCTCCTCGATGCGCTTGGCGTACCGCGCGCGCACGTCGTGTGCCACGACTTCGGCGCGGCGGTCGGCTGGCTCCTCGCATCGCTGCATCCGCAGCGCGTGGACCGCTTCGTCCCGCTCTCCGTCGGCAGCCCGCAAAGCTTCTCCGCCGCCGGATTCGCGCAGCGTGAGAAGTCCTGGTACATGCTCCTCTTCCAGTTCCGCGACGTCGCCGAGGACATCATCACGCGCGAGAACTGGAAATTCCTCCGCGAGTTCGCGCGCCACCATCCCGAGACCGAGAAGTGGATCGCCGATCTCTCGCGCCCAGGCGCGCTGGCGGCAGCGCTCAACTGGTATCGCGCGAATTCCGGCCCGGAGCGCTCCTTCGGCGCCCTGCCGGCGCTGCCCAAGGTGAAGGCGCCGACGCTGGGCGTCTGGTCGGGCTGGGACGCCTACCTCACCGAGGCGCAGATGGTCGGGTCCGCCGCGTTCGTCGAAGGCCCGTGGCGCTACGAGCGCTTCGAAGGCGCGAGCCACTGGCTGCAGCTCGACCAGCCGGACAAGCTCAACCGCTTGCTGATCGATTTCCTTCCACGGGGGGGGTAGTTATGGATTCCAAAAGACGTCTCTTCCTCCGGGCGACGGCAGCCGCGCTCGCCTCTCCCGCCTACGCCCTGGACGGCGCGAGGCCGGTGCCGATCGCCGACATGCACAGCCACTACGGCATGCTGTTGCGCAAGATGGGCGATTCCGGCCTCGCGGCCGACATGCGAGCGAGCGGGGTCGCCTTGGTCGCCTGGAAGCTCATTGCCGATAATCGCTGGATCCGCGCCACGACCTTCGGCATCGAGCAGGTAAGCGTGCCGGCGGCCGGCGATCTCGCGCGGCACTTCGACTCGACGCTCGAGCGCATGAAGGCCTACCTTGCGGCGGAAAAACTCGCCGTTGTCCGCACGCGGGCGGACGTGGATGCATGCCTGGCCGGCGTGCCCGGCGTAGTCGTCGCCTCCGAGGGCGCCGACTTCCTCGAGGGACGCCTTGAAGGCCTCGGGCGCGCCTACGACGCCGGCCTGCGCCACCTCCAGCTCGTGCACTACATCGCCACGCCGGTCGGCGACTTCCAGACCGCCCGCCCGACGCACAACGGGCTGAGCCAGATGGGCCGCGAGCTCGTCGCTGCGTGCACAGACAAGGGGATCCTCGTCGACCTCGCTCATTGCAGCGCTGCCGCGCTGGATCAGGCGCTTGCCATCGCGAAAGGGCCAGTGGTCTGGTCGCACGGGTGGGTCGACGCCCGCGAGGGCGACTGGCGCGACCAATACGGTTACCTGAGCCGCAGGCTCTCGATCGACCAGGCGAAGAAGATCGCCGACCGCGGCGGGGTGGTGGGCGTCTGGGGACTCGGGCTGCTGCGCCCGACGGGCGCATGGCCCGTCGGGCGCGGCGATGCCAAAGCGTACGCGCGAGAGCTCGCCGCGCTCGTCGACAAGATCGGCGCCGATCACGTCGCCATCGGGACCGACATCGAGGGCATGGGACGCGACTGGACTGTCAACAGCTACGGCGAGGTGCGCGGCATGATCGACTACCTCCAGGAGCTCAAGCTTCCCGAGGCGACGATCGAGAAGGTGGCCTGCGGAAACTACGCTCGCGTGCTGAAGTCCGCCTTCACGACCTAGATCAGGCGCGCGGCGGCGAGCGGAGCTTCCGTCCCGCCTTGATGTCGTTCATGAGGATCGTGAAGACGAGCGCGATGCCGCCGATGGCCGCGCCGAGGAAGAGGAGGATCGCGAGGCCGGGATAGCCGAGGATGCGGAAGTCGGTATCCACGCCCATGAGGAGCGCCGCGCCGACGATGAGCGCCGCGAGGACGAGCCCGACGGTGATCCGGTTCGCGACCTTCTGCATGCCCTCCATGAGCGCGCTCTCGTCGATGGCGTCGACCCGCACGCGGAACTGGTTGTCGGCGAGCTGGTCGAGGATGCGGTTCACTCGCCCGGGCAGGTGGGTGACGAAGTTCTTGAGGTCCACCGCGGTGCTGAAGAGCGAGCCTGGCGAAAGGCCGCGCGTCATCTGCTCGCGGGTGATGTCCGCCGCGTGGCGCCGGATGGCCGCGTTCGGGTCGAAGCGCGGCGCGAGGGCGCGGCCGACCTCGTCGAGGTTGAGGAGCGTCTTGCCGACCATGGCGAGCTCGGCCGGCAGGCGAATGCCGTTGTCCGCCGCCGCCTTCATGAGCATGAGGACCGCGCGCCCGACCTGCGGCTCGGCCTGCGAGAGCTCCTGGTGCTGCCCGACGAGGTCGGCCACGGCGCGCCGGAACGCGGCCGTGCGCGCATCCTCGCGCGACTCCGCGATGAGGAGCAGCACCTTGACCGCGTCGTCCGTGCGGTTGTCCGCCACGGCAAGGAGAAGCTGGAGCAGCCGGTCCTGGAGCGCCGGCGTCAGGCGCGCGACCATGCCGAGGTCGATGAGCGCGATCCGGCCGCCGGAGACGAAGACGTTGCCCGGGTGCGGGTCGGCGTGGAAGATCCCGTCGCGCAGCATCTGCTTCAGGTAGGCCTTGAAGAGCGCGTCGGCGAGCCGGTCGGCGTCGAGCTCGAGCCGCGCGAGCGGGCTGAGCTCCGTCACCTTGCTGCCTTCGACGAAGTCCATGGTCAGCACGCGGGCCGTGCTGTGCGAGGGCACCGGGGCCGGGACGAGGATCTCGGGGATCTCGCGCAGGTTCCCGCCGATCGTGGCGAGGTGCATCGCCTCGTGGCGGAAATCGAGCTCGCGCAGGAGCGACTTGCCGAACTCGTCCATGACCGTCGCGATGCCGTAGCGCTCGCCGAATTCCGTGTGCTGCTCGAGCAGCCGCGCGACTTCGCGCATCGCCTCGAGGTCCTCGAGCACCTGGTCGCGGATGCCGGGGCGCTGCACTTTCACGGCGACGGCGCGCCCGCCGGGAAGCGTGGCCGAGTGCACTTGCGCGATGGACGCTGCCGCCACCGGCTGCGGCGAGAAGGAAGCGAACGCGGCCGAGACCGGCGTTCCGAGCTCCGCTTCGACGATCGCGCGCGCTTCCTCGAACGGGAAAGGCTCGACCTGGTTCTGCAGCCTCTTCAAGGCATCGGTGTAGGCCGGCGGCACGAGGTCGGGCCGCGTGGACAGGAGCTGGCCGAGCTTCACGAAAGTCGGCCCGAGCGCCTCGAGATCGCGCGCGAGCTCTTCGGCGCGAGGCGCCGATCCCGCGCTCGCGCCCTCCTGCGCCGGCATGAGGTCGGCGAGCCCCGCCGCCTGCACCATGTCGGCGCGGCCGTACTTGAAGAGCAGGAGCGCGATGTCCTTGTAGCGCTTCAGGCGCCCGGGATGGAGAAGGAGGGACACGCCCCCCGGCCAGCAATTAACGGACCGATGCCGGCGCGCGATCGCGCAGGTGCCGCCGCAGCATCCAGGCGAGGACGGAAAGGGCGAGCCAGCCGAGCGTCGCCGCGCCGAGCGCCTGCCACGCGCCGGAGTGCGGCAGCAGCCAGGCGGCGAGGCCCGAAAACGCGAGGAGGCCGATGCTGCCCAGCGCCGCGCCGAGCGCGATGACGGCGGAGAGCATGCGGCCCCTTCGCACGCCGGAGAACCCGTGGCGCTGCTTCTTCTCCTTCTCGTGCCGCTCGACGAGCGTGACGCTCGCCGGAAAGATTCCGGGAAAGGCGAGGAAGAGCCCGCCCACGACGGCGCCGAACTCCTTCGCGATCGCGCCCGCGACGACCGTGACGAGGCCCCCGAAGATGAAGCGCACGAGGTACTCCCACCATTTCGTCTCTCCCAGCCGCTCGACTTGCGCCTTCAGGACCATCGCTTACTTGAGGAAGAGGACCCAGAGGGCAAAGGCGACGGCGAACCACGCCGGCAGCGCGGCGCTCGCCGCCGCGAGGCTCGAGAAGTCGCGCCGCACGAGGAGCCGGCAGGTCACCCAGCTATAGGCGAAGAGCGCGATCGCGCCCACGAGCATGGAGCGCGCCTCCTGCGCGGCATAGACGCTTCCATCGTTCGAGAGCGCGAGCGATAGCGTGGCGAGCGCGACCGAAGGTGCGGCCGCAAAGAGCCCCGCGAAGCTCTTGGGGCTGAAGAGATCCCCCAGCACGGCGAAGGCGGAAACGACTACGCCGCCGGCGAGGAACCGGATCAGGTATTCCATCATCGCGACGCCCGCCCGGCGTGGTGCATACTGGTGCGCATGCAAACCGCGTGCGCGCGCCGGATCGCCGCGGGCGCGCTCGCCGCGCTCCTGCTGACCGCGGCGCCGGCACGGGGCCAGGCCGACGATCCGCCAAATGGGCTGCTCCTCGTGGCGAAGCCCGGGCTCCCCGACCCGCGGTTTCGCAACACAGTCGTCCTCGTGACGCAGACGCGGGACTTCCAGACCGTCGGCGTCATCCTCAACCGGCCGCTCCAGGCGACGCTGCGGGAGCTGCGCCCCGACATGCCGGCCGAAGCGTATTCCGGGCGCCTCTTCTATGGCGGGCCGGTCATGGAGCGCGTGCTGCTCGCGCTTTTCCGCTCCGAGTCCACGCCGCCCGCCGCGGCGTTTCATGTGCTGCGCAACGTGTACCTCAGCATGCATCCGGCGGTCGTCGAGCCGCTCGTCGCGCGCCCGACTGCCGGCCTGCGGCTCTTCGCCGGCTTCTCCGGCTGGGCGCCGCGCCAGCTCGAGAGTGAGCTGAAAGGCGAGAGCTGGTACCTGCTGCCGGCGACCGAGGACGTCGTGTTCCGCGAGGACACTTCGCGGCTATGGGAAGAGCTCGTCGAGCGGGCGAGGAGCCGGAGCGCCGCGCTATACTGGATTTCATGACCCGGCTGCTCTCTGTCAACCGCCTGCTCTTCGTGCTCCGCGTGCGGATGGCTGCGTTCGCCGCGCTCGCCTGCCTCGCGATCCCCGCGCTCGCCGGCGACGAAGATGCCGTCCTCCTCGTCGCGCATCCGGCATTCCGCGACATCGAGTATCGACAGACGGTCCTGATCGCCGCCCCCGCGCCCAACGGCGGGCACGTGGGCGTGATCCTCAACCGCCCGACGAAGCGCTCGCTCTCGAGCCTCTTCCCCGAGCACGAGCCTTCGCGCAAGGTCATCGATCCGGTCTACTACGGCGGCCCGTTCTCGCGCGGCGCGCTCGTCGCCCTGGTCCGGGCGGACCAGTCGCCGGGCACCGGCGTGGTCCCGCTCATGAAGCACCTCTTCCTCGCCTTCCGCGCCAACACGATCGACCATGTCATCGAGTCGACGCCGAACGAGGCGCGCTACTACGTCGGATACGTGGGCTGGCGGCCCGGCGAGCTGCGGGGCGAGATCGATCGCGGCCTGTGGATGGTCATGGACGCCGACATGGAGATGATCTTCCGCAAGGACACGGAGAACCTCTGGGAGGAGCTCCTGCAGTCCTCCAGGCGCATCCGCGCCGACGCGGCGCCCGCCCTCTCCCTCGTCGCGCGCTGACGACGCTCCGGACGGCAGGGCCGGCGCCTCCCGCGGCCCGGCGGAACTTTCCACTGCGCCCGCCTATCCTTCCTCGATGGACGCCGAAGCAGGAAGCCGCGTGCTCCGCGCGGCAACGGACCTCATCGAGCTGCTGCGGCTCGCGCAAGGCGCGAGCGACCGCCTCGAGCACGAGGTCCACGGAGCCTCCTACGAGCAGGTGGACCTGATCGCGCGCGACCTGCAGCGGCTGCGCCGCCAGGCCGAGCGCCTCAAGACCGAGTGCGAGCGATTCGTCTCGCGCGAGGAATCCGAGACGGTGGCGCGCGGCCACCCGCTGCGGCGCGCCGCCGACCGCGGCTACCGGGCGCCCCTTCCCGGACAGCGGCCGAGCTAGGCGGCTCGCTTCGCAGCCTGCGCGGCGGCGGGCTTCTTCTCGAAGCTCAGCTTCCCGCCGCGCGCGTCGACATAAATGCGGTCCTTCGGGGCGAAGCGCCCTTCGAGGATCGCCTTCGCGAGCGGGTTCTCGAGCTCCGACTGGATGGCCCGCTTGAGCGGCCGGGCGCCGTACACCGGATCGAATCCCGCCTTCGCGAGCTCCGCGAGGGCGGCGTCCGAGACCTGAAGCTCGAGGTTCATCTTGGAAAGCCTCTGTTCAAGGACCCCGAGCTGGATCTTCGCGATCGACTTGATGTTGTCCTCGCCGAGCGCGTGGAACACCACGATCTCGTCGATGCGGTTGATGAACTCCGGCCGGAACTGCGTCTTCACCTCGGCCATCACCGCGACCTTGATCACGCCGTAGTCGCTCCCGGCCATGCTCTGGATCATCTGCGAGCCCAGGTTCGAGGTCATGACGAGCACCGTATTCTTGAAGTCCACCGTCCGGCCCTGGCCGTCGGTGAGACGGCCGTCCTCGAGCACCTGCAGCAGGCTGTTGTAGATCTCCTGGTGCGCCTTCTCGATCTCGTCGAACAGCACCACGCTGAACGGCTTGCGCCGCACCT
>JAFAGU010000039.1 GCA_019237595.1 Betaproteobacteria bacterium
GCCTCGCGAATAGGTCGCCTTGTGCCGTATTTGTGACCCGGTTCTCGGCGAGCGAGGGCGGGCCAAAAACAACAACTTAGGTTAGTCGGATCGAGCTGTTAACCCGCAGGTCGCAGGTTCGAGCCCTCCTCGGCGAGCCACCCAAAATTTCAAGAACTGCGTGTTGTTACGGACTGCCCGTGAGTTGGAACGCGGCCCAGAAGAAGGGATGGGGCTGACGCGCTAGCTGCTCGCGCTGTCCGGCGCGGAGTGCCTCGCGTTTGGAAAGCCCCTTGCCGATTGCATCGTAGAAGGAGGCCATAAGCTCGCTCGTCGCGCGGTCGTCCACCTGCCATAGGCTGGCCACAATTGTGCGCGTACCGGCATATAGGAATCCACGCGTCAGGCCGACCACGTCGTCGCCGTTGGCCACCTTGCCAAGACCCGTCTCGCAGGCCGAGAGCGTCACGAGGTCCGCATCGACGCGCATCGAGTAGAGATCGGAGACAGTAAGGCGGCCGTCGTCCGGGCCGTCGGGAGCGAGTAGAAGGGACGACGCGAGCGGGTGATCGGCGTCGAATTCGCCGTGGCTCGCGATATGGAGAAAGCGGAAGTCGGAGGCGTACTTGCGGAACGCGACGCGGCTCGCCTCCTTGCCTACGAGGGCGCGTGATTTCGGCAAGATCCTCGCCACCCTCTCGGCTTCTTTTTGTGCGAACACTAGGTCAAACCGTTTGTCCCCGAGATCGGGGTTACCGAACGCAAGGAGCGCCCCGGGCTTCTCGGTGGCGCCTGCCTTTAGGAACTTGAGCACCGTGGCCGCAGGAAGGAGTCGGATCGAATAGCTCTCGACAAGAAACCGCGAGCCATCGTGTAGGGCGTTGAACGGTATGTAATGAAGCGCGCCGTGGCCAACGACTAGCAGGTTCGGCGTGCCCAGATGATCACGAATGGGCGCGATGAGACGCGTATAGAGCTTCTTCGCCGGCTCCTGCCAGCGCGAGCTTGCAGGATCCTGGACCGCTCTCCGCAAGTCCGAAATGTCGGCGTCGAGGCCCTGGCCGTCGAGCTTGGCCGCACTGATGGCTGATCGCGTCGCCACAAAGGCATAGAGCTCCTTGCCAGAATAGAAATATTCGACGAGGGTCTCGTCCGCCGGAAGCAGTGTCTGCAGCGTATTAGCGTCGGCCGCGTTCACCGTTACAAGCGACGAGAGCTCGGGTGCCACCTGGGAGAGCTCCGCCCGCTTGCTGACGGCAAGATTGCGCTTGACGTCAGTAGCTTGCATCGTAGCCTCGAACGCACGCGCCGACTGCTCGGCGGAATCAGAAGCTGCGAGCAGCTCGGAGACGCGCTCGGCACTACCGGCCGGGACGCTGAAGTCGTGTTTACCGGCAAGCATGTCCACGAGGGCACGGGCCTTCGCGCGCTCGACATAGCCGAGCGCTCCGGCGGCGTCCCGCCGCTGCACAAGGAGCGCTACAAGCGCCTCGTAGATAGCTTGCTTGTCTCCGACGAAGCCGATGCGCCCCGCATCGGTGTCGATCGAGGAGCGCTGCTGCTCCACCACGTCGGCCGCCTTGCGCAGAAGCTCCTCGGCAAGCGCCGGATTTCCGTCGCGCTTGGCTATGTTGGCTCGATCGAGGAGCGTGAGCCAATAGATGTCGCCGAACTGGGTAATCTGCGGGTGTTTCAGCAGCTGGTCATAGCCTTGGCGCGCCTTGTCCAGATCGCCGGTCTCGTACTCGCACTTGGCGCGGATGAAGAACTTGGGAAGATTCTGGAAGGTCGGGTCGTAGAAAAGGGTAAGCACCCCGCTCGTCGCGGCACCCTCATCGCTGATCGCAGCCAGCGCCTTCTGGTAGTCCTTGAGCGCCATGTGGATACGGGCCATCGTCGCGAACTTCTCGGGGCCGATGTTCGACATGGAGGTGCTCACGCCCCTGATCGCTTCCAGCTGCTTTTTGGCCTCCTCCGGGCGCCCGAGGAAGGCGTCTGCCACGCCCAGGACACCGGCTGTCTGGATAAGCTGAAAACGGTAGAAAAACTGCCCGGTCCGCAAGTGTTCTCGCACGTCGGAGGCGTATTGGACTGCCCGCTCGTAGTCGCCGAGGTCCAGCGCCGCCATCGCACGAAAAAGCTGCGGGTAGATAGACAAGTCGCCTCCGAAGTTGGAGCGGTCACCCTGGGCTATTCGCTTCTCCATGACATCGGCGGTGGAAAGCAGGCCGCGATACTGGCGGACTTCGTAGTAGGAGCCGCCAAGAAACAGGAGCTGAAAGCTCGAGATGGCCTCGCCACGGTCGAGTGCCCCCTGCAGCTCGCGAATGATGTCGTGGTGCTTGCCCTGCTGAGCCAGCGATCCCAGCGCAAGATCGCTCAGCGCCAAAGCCGGTGACGAAGCGAAGCCGAGGGCGACAGCGATATACACAACTACTTGCACGCTGTAGCGGCGAGCCCACAGCCTCATATTCCCCCCTCCATCCCGACAATGATAGCGAGACTCGGAAGCTCAATCTCCCTCGGCCGCGAAAACATTTACGCCCGTCGGTCGAAAAGCCCGCGAAAAATAACAGTGACGAGATGTCGAAACGTTCTTGCCGGCCTTCGTCGCTCCAAAGCGACAAAAGACTCAAGCGGCGCTCTGAAATCGGACCCGATACGATTAGTCAGCCGCAGGTCGCAGGTTCGAGCCCGACTCGGAGAGCCACCTCTTTGCCGCCTGCTCCAAGCTCGCGCGCGCGATTGCCCGGTGAAACGGCAGGATGACCGCCAGGTAGATTCGCCCCAGGCGGTTATGGCAATGGACCACCGTCACCACGACGACCTCACGGATTCCCGCTGCGCCCGCGCGCAGCAGCATCGCGACCCGGAAGTCCAGATGCCGGTCGTCCGCGCCCATCACCAATTCCCCCTGACTCTTCGAAAGTAGCGGAAAGAAGCCGATCACCGGTCCCCGCGCAGCTCCAGCCGCACGGACAGCGCGAGACGATTTGACGCCAACGGTTGCCATGATTGCATCGCGCATCCGCGTCAGCGCGCGAATCCACCTCGGTGGTCGCTCGAACGTGGCGCGCGCCAGCGTTTCGAGATCGTCGCTTGCACCCGCGGGCAGGCGAATCGCGTACGCATCCGCCAGGTCCGCGCCGACATAAAGCGGCGCGAGCATGCTGTCGGGCGGCACGGCCACGGCCTGGGCTTTGAGCATTCGCGAGATCAATATCCTGTCACTCGCTACGGCCGATTGACTGCCGTGAAGGTCCCGGCCTTGAGCACGCCCTGCACCGGTTTGCCCGTCACGAGGAATGGCATGGTGAGGTTGCCACCGCCGTTCCAGTTGACTTCGAAAGAGATGGTCCCGGTACCCTGGTCGACTTTCACGACGTGCGTCTCGATGTATCCGCCCTGAGGATCTTCATAGCGGCGCCATCCTTTCGCATTCGGCGCAGGGATTTGGTTGGCCGGCCGGCATCCATAGATTTTCAGGTCCTCGGCCCTGACGTTCTCGGCCCAGGCGGCCTGCGCCATGCACGCCGGATCGATTCGATCGCTCAAGCCGGCGGCCGCGGGCTGAGCGGCGGGTGGGCGGCCGGATGCGGCGGGCGCGGGATTGCATGTGCGAATGGCTTCTCCCCATTGCACATTGGCCTTGATCTGCGCGCTGAAGCAGTTGATCCGAGCGCCTACATCCGTCACCCCGCGGCACAGTCGCTGCACGTTTCCGGGCTGCCAGTTCTTGTTCCCCGCCTTGTCCCAGGCGACATTGCCCTGCACGGCGGCAAAGCATTCCTGCTCCTGCTGAGTAGGCGGCGTCTGGGTGAGTGCGGGGCGCGCCTCGACCAACAGCCAGCCGCACGCCAGCAATACCACTGCCCAATACCGACGCTCATTACGCATGCGAATCTCCCATTTTGTCGGCGCGCCTTTGGTAGAAACAGATCGCCGCCGCGGCGGCGACGTTAAGCGATTCGGTGCCGCCGATCAATGGGATGGACACGGAAAAGTCGGCTTCCTTGACCGTGTCGGCGTCGAGGCCGCGGCCCTCGCTGCCGAAGACCCAGCCGACCCGCCCGGAGAGATCGGCCTCGGCAAGGTCGGCGCCCCCGGAGGCGAGCGTGCAGACGACCTTCCCGCTGAACCGCGAGAGCTCCGTTCGCAAATCGGGAACGCTCAAGAGCTGGAGCGAGAAGTGGCCGCCCATGCCGGCGCGCAGCACCTTGGGGGACCATGGGTCGGCGCAGCCGCGGTCGAGAACGACCGTGCCGATGCCGAAGGCGGCGGCGCTGCGGAGGATGGCGCCGACGTTGCCGGCATCCTGGATGCCTTCGAGGAAGACGCAATCGCGCTTGGGATCTTCCCTTCCCTCCGGGATCTCGATCTCGGCCGCCACGCCTTGCGGCGAGTCGACCTCGACGATGGAGCGAAAGATTGCTTCCGCGACGTCGACGCCGCTTTCGATCACGGCGACCGGCTTGCCGCCGGACTTCGCGAACGCTTCGAGGAGGTGCGGCCCTTCGATGAGCGCCCGGCGCTGCGAGCGCCGGTAGCGCGCGTCGCGCGCGAGCTTCGCCCAGTGCTTGACGCGCGCATTGTCGCGCGAGCGGATCAAGATTCCTCGAAGACCCTGAGGGCCTTGAGGTGCCGGCGGAAGGTCCGCAGCCGCACCGCCTCCGTCATTCCAGCCCAGTCCACCGGAAAGAGGTCCTCCTGGAAGAAGAGCCCGACTGCCTGGAAGCTCCGCCGGTGGATGGCGCACGGCCCGGCGCGGCCGAGCGCCTCCAGGTGCTCGCTCGTCGCGTAGCCCTTGTGCTTGTCGAAGCCGTAGCGCGGATGCTGCTCGTGGAGCGCCGTCATCTCCGCGTCTCGCGCCGTCTTGGCGAGGATCGAGGCCGCCGAGATCGGCTTGTGGCGCGCGTCGCCATCGACGAAAGCGCGCGCGGCGCAGCCGAGGTCCTTGGGGCAAGCCTTTCCGTCGATCCACGCCTCTTCGGGCCGGACGTTCAGCGCCTGCACGGCGCGGCGCATGGCGAGCATGGAGGCATGGAAGATATTGATGCGGTCGATCTCCTCGACGCTCGCCGAGGCGACCGCCCACGCAATCGCGCGCTCCTTGATCCGCTCCGCGAGGACCTCGCGCCTTTCGGCGCTCAGCACCTTGGAGTCCGCAAGGCCGTTGATCCGCCGCTCCGGATCGAGGATCACCGCTGCCGCGTACACCGGGCCGGCGAGCGGCCCGCGCCCCGCCTCGTCCACGCCGCAGATCAGCCTAAGCACGAGCCCCCGCCAGGTTGAGGACCGCCTCCGCCGCCTTCTCCGCGTTATTCTGCTTGAGGAGGTGGTGGAACTCGTGGAACCGCTCGACCTGCCGGCGCTGCGCGGCCTTGTCGCGCAGCAAGTCGAGCAGCGCCGCCGCGAGCGCGGCCGGCGTCGCCTCGTCCTGCAGAAGCTCGGGCACGAGCCGCTCGCCGGCGAGGATGTTGGGCATCCCTACGTAGGGCAGGTAAAGCATCGAGCGCATGAGCGCCCAGGTGAGGGGCGACTGCCGGTAGGC
>JAFAGU010000288.1 GCA_019237595.1 Betaproteobacteria bacterium
CAGCCCTATTTCGCGCCGTATGCCGGCTATTTTCGGCTTTTCGCGGCAGCAGACCTCTTCGTCGTGTACGACTGCGTCCAGTTCGCGCGTCGAGGTTGGGTCCACCGTAACAGACTACCCGGCGGTGACGGGAAGCTACGATGGCTAACGCTGCCTTTGGAGCACGCCGGACGGGAAGTCCTGATTCGGGACTTGCGTTTCAGGCCGGAGGCCCTCGCTGAACTCACCGCCGAGATGCGCCGATTTCCTTCGCTCGAGCTCCTTTACGGGAAGCTCCGCGAAACATTGCTTGGCATATCGGGCGACGTGGTCGGCTACCTGGAGCGGCTACTGGCCGCGTGTTGCAGTGACCTGGGACTTCCCTTCGAGACGATGCGCTCCAGCACCCTGCAGCTTGACCCGAATTTGCGCGGCGAAGCTCGTGTCATTGCGATAGCGCGGGCGGTGGGCGCTCAACGCTATGTGAACTCTCCTGGCGGGCGAGTGCTGTACGACCACGATAAGTTCGCCGAGAACGGGCTCGAGCTCGTATTCCTACCGGAATTCCCCTATTCCGCGGCGAGTATTCTTCATCGGCTCGCTACCGAAACCGCGCGCGCAATTCGATCGGAAATTATTGCTTCGACGACGTATGCGCGATGACATTAGTGCGCTGGGAGGAAATTTACGTCGACAAGCCTAGCCTAGCGAGTCTCTGAATTGCCCGAGCGTCTTGGTAACGCTGAAAATGTCGTCATAGGTGAGGTGCAAGTGGAAAGGCACGGCGAGCAGGCGTTCTCCGACTTGTCGCGCAACGTCGAGTGGGCCGGTTACTGGCATAGCGGAGAAAGCCGGGTGCACCGGTAAGGGTGGGCAATACCAACGTCGCGTTTCAATCCCTCGACGCTCCAAGAATCGGCAGACTTCAATTGCTGCACAACCCGCCGGCGTCAAAACCGGCAGGATCGAATACACATCGTTCGGCGCTCTGGATTGCGTCTGGAATTGCGGGCAATGCTCAGCGAGCAGCTCGATATACGCGCGGTGCAAGTCGATCCGCCGCGTCGATGTTCGTTCCCATCGCTCAAGGGCGGCAAGCGCTATAGCTGCGTGATACTCGGAGAGCTTGCCGTTGGTACCGGCAGAGTGCACGACGCCGGTCGTCCCGGTCGCGCGCTGCGTGTCGGTCGCAGGCTCAATGCCAAAGTTGGAGAGGACCCGTACACGACCGGCGTAAATGGGGTCGGCCGCACAAACAAAGCCGCCCTCAGCACCGGCAAGCGCCTTGGTGGCGTGCAAGCTGAAGACGCTTACGCAACGCACGCCAGCTGATTGGTTACCAAAGGCTCCGGCTGCGTCCACGACCACCGGAATTCCGGTGTCATCGCTGAAAGCGTCCCACTCCTTCATGTCCTGCGGACATCCATAGGTCGAGACGGGCATCACGACATCGACACGCACCTTGCGCAATGCCTCGCGGGCGATGCGAGGCGAGAGAATCCACGTGTCGGGCTCGATATCGCAGAAAACGGGTACGCAGCCCGCGCGCATCGCCGCTGCGGCGGAGGCGACGAACGTCAGCGCAGGCATTAGGACGCGGCTTCCCGGCGGCAATTTCAGGGCAAGCAGTGCCAGCTCCAAACCAAGCGTTGCATTGCTCACTGAAACGACATGTTGGGAGGGAAGGCCGGGCTCGCTCAGGCGCCGGGCCATGTCTGCTTCGAGCTCGCGAACGAGGGGCCCGAAATTCGTGTACCAATGGGCCTCGTCGATTCGCCGCAGGTAGGGTGCCAGCTCTTCTGCCGTCGGCAGCTCCGGCACTAGGAGGGCGATGCGGCGAGAGGGGCTGGATGCCATCCGAGCGAAGTTTACGCAATGCGCAAATGAAAAACCCCGCCGAAGCGGGGTTTTGGCTGTCCTTTCTGGTCGCGCTCAGCTCACCGGACGGCGCACTCTCCGCCGGCCTTGAAGCTCATCAGCGACTGGATGATGGTCGCGGGAGGCACGAACGTGAGGCCTGGATCCGTGGTGAGGAAAAGCGGCCGCTGACCGCTCTGGATCATGCCGAACTGGCCTGCCGTCAGGCCGATCTCGCCCTGCCCGTTCCGAACCACGACTTCGCCATCGGCCACGCCGATGTAAACGGCGGAGTCGAGGCGGGCGCAATCGCCTTCGCGGCTGTTGACGCAATCGTCCGCCGATAGCGTCGTGCCTCGGATGCCAATCGTCGCGGTAGCCGTTCCCACCTGGTATTTGTCACGGCTGCGCTTGCCCACGATGCCGGTGACGGCGCGCAGGCCGCCTTTGACGAGGCTATAAAGGAACGAGTCCTCCGACGGCTTGTCCTCGGAGAACTTGAACTGGTCGATCTTGACGGCGGTGTTCGGCTTCAGCGTGAGCTGTCCGCCGTCGGTGAAGCGAATTTGCGCGTAGCTGTCCTGTTCCGTGCTCACGGTGTCGCCGCTCTGGATCTGTGAGCGCTGGGAAAGGATCCGCACCGACCCGTCGGACTTGCGCACCGAAAGCGTCCCGGACAGCTGAGTCACCGTCCCGGTGTCCGCCATCGCGAAGGATGCGGTCAGGGCCAGCACCCCCGCCGCGTACATGGCCTGCTTGAGCATCGTCATTGGAACCCC
Organism: Betaproteobacteria bacterium; assembly: GCA_019237595.1. Classification (GTDB taxonomy): domain Bacteria; phylum Pseudomonadota; class Gammaproteobacteria; order Burkholderiales; family SG8-39; genus SCGC-AG-212-J23. The sequence continues at coordinate 2,616 of JAFAGU010000288.1, forward strand.
TTTTCCGTCACAGAGCGGAATTTCACGCGCTCAGTCTAGTCGCCCAGGCCCGACACCATCAGGAACTAATTCACGGATAAGGCTTTTTTTGACAGTTTACCGTGACTTATTCGGGAAGAACGATGCTATCCCGAAGGACGATGTTGGACCCGCGCATCTCGATATAGCCGCCCATCTGCAGGTCCTTCATGACGCGGCTCACCATTTCGCGGGAGGCGCCGATCATCTTGGCAATGTCCTGCTTCGGCAAGCGCTTGGTAACGACCTTTTGGCCGTCCACCGTTTCGGCCATGTCTAAAAGCAAGCGCGCCACGCGCCCATACACGTCCAGGAGGGCGAGGCTGCCGATCTTCCGGTCCGCGTCGCGCAGCCGACGCACCAACCCCCGCATCACCGCCATGGCCATCTCAAAGTTTTCGGCCAGGCACTTCTTGAAGTCGCGCTTGGAAATGGAGAGGAGCTCGCAGGCCTCCAGCGCAACGACGCTCGCCGAGCGGGCCGAATCGTCGATGAGTCCCATCTCGCCGAAGAACTCCCCCGGGCCGAGGATGCTCAGGATGACCTCTTTCCCGTCAGCATCGCTCATCATCACCTTGAGCCGCCCCGAAAGAACGATGTACAGCGAGTCGGTCGCGTCGCCTGCAGCCATCACGGTGACCGACCGGCCGACACTGCGCCGCGTGACGACAGTCGCGAGCATGCGAAGCTGCTCTTCCGGGAAGCTGGAGAAGAGCGGAACCGCCTTCAGGACCGCCGTGGAGACCATTGCCATTGTCGTCGCTATAACGAAACCGTATGGCTATGGTAGCAGAGCGCGTCCCGAGGGGCGCCCTGCCGCTACTGGCATGCCGGCGACACGTCGGGCTTGATGTCCTTGGTGGTGTTCAACGGGGTGGTCCCCGACGTCGAGGTATTGGTGGCGAAGATTACGTAGTTAAGGAGCGACTCGTCGAAGATGTTGAGACCGCTGATCACCGAGGCATCGGCAAAGTTGTTGCCGCTGCTGAGGAAGTACGTCACGACGCTTGCCGTGACCTTCACGGGGTCGGTCGTAAAGGAGTGGAGCTGCTGCAGGATCGTGCTGCCGCTAAAGACGCCGCTGCCTGAGCCGCCAATCAGGAGCAAGCCGCCCGGCAGTGAAACCGGGGTCGTCCCATCAACGAAACTGTACCCCTGGTTGGCGCCAATGAAGAGGTGAATCGGTCCCTGGTTCAGGATGCCGGCATTCGCGGCCGCAGTTGAACCGGACTTCGTGCCGGCCTGGAGGACGACGCTTCCGCCGGCGTAAAGCTCGAGGGGGCCGATAGGATCGATCACGGCGATCGACGCGGGCTGAGCGGTGCCGCTTGCGGTTGCATTCCCCCCAACCAGGACAATGCTGCCGCCCACGGACATTTGCATCGTGTTGCTACCGAGAATCAGCGCGCTCGACGAAGCTTGAGCGGCGCCGCCGCCCGTATTATCCGCAGTCGAATTTCCTGCCTTCATCAGCACGAAGTTGGACGCGTTGAATGGCGCCGACGCGCCACAGCCATTCACGCCGCAGATTGCTACATCCGTCCCGGTAATCGCAGCAACAGCTGAACTCCTGACCGGGCCGCCGTTTGATTGGGCATTGACCGTTCCCGCGTTCAGGGTCAGGCCCTTGGTGAAAAAGACGTCGAGCGTGCCGCCCGTAACGGAATTCGAGGTCGAGGTGAGCGTCTCCGTCGTCGGGATACCGGCGCGCAGCGTCGCATCGAGATGCAGGCTGCTCCCGGCCGCTGCTACGCCGTTTCCGGCGCTGAGATTCAGGAATTCCACGGGGAAGTTCGCGCCTGCCGACTGCTGCCCGACCACGATATTCAGCGCGCGGATCTCGAGCGGATCGGTGGTGCTCAGATTCTGGATCGTGACGCCGCCTAACCCATCGCCCAGGCTCGGTGCCGCCGTGCGGCTTGCCGCCTCGCTTACTGAAGCATCGGCTCGCAGCGCGAGATTGCCCGTGATGTAGATCCCGCCCTGGACCAGGATGTTGCCGGTCGCCACGAGCTTCAGGTCGTGGTTGAAGTAGTCGACCAA
>JAFAGU010000099.1 GCA_019237595.1 Betaproteobacteria bacterium
GACCTCGTGCGGCGCGAGCAGACCAACTTCGGCGTGCCGGCGGGCCGCACCGTGCTCATCGGCTATTCGCAGGGCGGGACTGTTGCGCTCGAGTCGGTGAAGACGCCTGGCCTCGCGGCGGCGGTGGTCGCTTTCTCTTCGCGCTTCGCCCGGCTGCCCGGCAAGGGCGCGCGAATCGCCTCCCGCATCCACCTCGTGCATGGCGAGTTCGACTCGGTTGTCTCGCGCGTCTACGCCGAGCGCGCCGCGCGCGTGCTCCTCGGCCTGCACGTGCCCGTCACGCTCGACATCGTCGAGCATCTCGGGCACTCGCTCTCGCACCACGCCATCAGCCTCGGCTCGCTGCGGCTCCTGCAGGGCATCTACGAGGGCCGAAGCGCCACGCTGCATTGAAGCAGGGCGTCGTCCTCGTCGCGCACGGCTCGCGGGACCCGGAATGGTCGCGTCCCTTCGAGCGCCTCGCGCTAGCAGTGCAAAAGCGCGATCCCTCCCTCGCGGTCGCCCTCGCGTACCTGGAGCACGGGCCCTCGCTCGACGAAGCGCTCGCCGCCCTCGCCGCTCGGGGCGCGCTCGCGATTCGCGTCGTGCCGGCGTTCCTGGGACCGGGGGGCCACGTGCGAGAGGATCTTCCGCGGCTCGTCGCCGCGGCGCGGCAGGCGTTTCCCGCGCTGAAGATCGCGCTCGACAAGTCGTTCGGCGAAGAGGCCGGGATCCTCGACGCCATCGCGCAGGTCATCGCGGCGCGCTAAGGCGCTCCACCATGGCGGACACGGCGCGCACCTGGGCGCCCGACTTCGTCGCATAGTCGCTTCCGGCGTAGCCCCACCAGTCCCAGCAGCCTTCGGGATTCCACGCGAAGCTCCAGCTCGACAGGCTCGCGCCTTTCCGCGCCACCGCCTGCGGATAGAGGATGACGAGCCGGTTCGTGTCCGCCCACCGGTTGTAGCCGGCGCCGCGCACGAAAGCATCCCCGACGAACGCGGCGCCCTGCCGGCAGCCGTGGAACGCGATATGAACACGGCACTCCGCCGTCTCGCACGCGGCCGGCACGTAGGCGTAGCCGCGCTCGTCCAGGCTGATGGCAAGCGCCTTTCCCGACGCGAATTCGTTCTGGTCGAACTCGATCAGCCGTCCCGTTTCCTTGGGCGCCGGCGCGGAGAGGGGACCGAGCAAATGCTTGAGGAGCTCGCCGGCGGCATCGTAGTGGCAGCCGTTCAAGTACGGCGAAGCCGTCGCGCCGCAAGCTTCCTTTGCGTCCTCGACCACCATGCCGTGTCCGGCAGGCTGGTTCGCGACGAGCGCGGTGTCCGCCTTGAACGACGCATAGAAATCGCGCAGCGCCGAAACGACTTCCGGATGCACGGTTCGGTCGTGCGTGCCGCTGAAGAGCCAGACGCGCGAGCCGGCGAGGTTCGCGGGCGCGTCGATTCGGCCGGCACGCGCGAACGCTTCGACTTCGCTGTGAAGGAACGAGATGGATGGGAGCGGCGTCCAGGGACCGGGCGCCATGCAGTTGTAGTACGCCGTCCACCATGCGCCTTGCGCGCAGTAATACGGACCTCCGGCGAGCACGCCGGCGCCTTTTACCGTCGCGGAGTGCGCGACGTGACCTGCACCGCCATGTAGCCGCCCGAGGACACGCCCGACACGGTGACCGCTGAAGATTGCGCCCCGAGCGCGGGCAGGCGATCGGCCCCGTGGGCGAGCGCGGCAAGGCAGGCGAGCGCGCCGGCGAAGAAGCGCTTCAGGTGGCGAGTTCCGGCAGGTCCTGGAAGAGCTCGAGCGCTTCCGGGTTCGCGAGCGCCTCGCGATTGGGGACGGGCATCCCATGGATGACGGCCTTGACGGCGAGCTCGACCACCTTGCCGTTCTTGGTGCGCGGGATGTCGGCGACCTGCACGATCTTCGCGGGCACGTGGCGGGGGCTTGCGCGCCGGCGGATCTCGTGCCGCACGCGGTCAGCGAGCGCGTCGTCGAGCTCCGCATTGCTCCTCAGCTTGAGGAAGAGGACCACGCGCGAATCGGTCGGCTGGTCCGGGGGCCAGAGCTGCCCGATCGCGACGCAGTCCTCCACCTCGTCGATGCTCTCCACCACGCGGTAAATCTCCGCCGTGCCGATGCGCACGCCGCCCGGGTTGAGGGTCGCGTCCGAGCGCCCGTAGACGATCATCGTGCCGCGCTCCGTAAGCTCGCACCAGTCACCGTGGCACCAGACGTTCGGATACTTGGCGAAATACGCGGCGTGATAGCGCTCGCCGCCCCGGTCGTTCCAGAAGCCGAGCGGCATGGAAGGGAAGGGCCCGGTGCAGACGAGCTCCCCTTTGCGCCCGACGATGGGCTTGCCGTCTTCGTCGAACACGTCCACCGCGAGGCCGAGCGAGCGGGACTGCAGCTCGCCACGATAGACGGGAAGCACCATGCTCGCGTCGGCGAACGCGCCCATGATGTCGGTCCCGCCGGAGATGTTCCCCAGGCACACGTCGCCCTTGATCGCCTGGTAGACATAGTCGTAGCCTTCGGCGGAAAGCGGAGACCCGGTGCTGACCAGCATGCGCAGGCTCGCGAGGTCGTGCGTGTCGCGCGGCCGCATGCCGCGCTTCGCGATAGTGTCGAGGAACTTGGGCGAGGTGCCAAAGTG
>JAFAGU010000266.1 GCA_019237595.1 Betaproteobacteria bacterium
GAAGCCCAGGAGCTGCAGCGCGCGGATTACCGCGTTGTACATGCCGCCCTGGCAGAGGATTCCCAGCTCCTTGCGCTCCCCATCGAAGAACTCGTTCAGGGAATGGTTCTTTATAAAGGCCACGGCGGCGGGCCACCGCACGTCGACCTTGTGCTTCTCCTGCACGTACGTCGCGGGCGGCAGGCAGATCCGCCCGAAGTCGAAGTCCGGCGCCTCGATCGGATTCTTTCTCGAGAATCCCGACGAAAGGTTCTTGCTGGCCCGGAAGGAGCCGTGGACGTGGCAGGCGCGGATGCGCAGCTCGAGGAGGACGGGCGTGCTCGAGGCCTCGGAGAGCTGGAAAGCCTTCTCCACCATCTCGACCATCTTCGGCAGGCTCGGCCGCGGGTCGACGAGCCACATCTGCGACTTCATGGCGAACGCGTGGCTGCGCTCCTGGATGATCGAGGAGCCTTCGCCGTAGTCCTCGCCCAGGATGACGAGCGCGCCGCCCTTCACGCCCGCCGAGGCGACGTTCGAGAGCGCATCGGCAGCGACGTTCGTCCCGACGGTGGACTTGAACGTCACGGCGCCCCGCAGCGGGTAGTTGATGGACGCGCCGAGCATGGCGGCCGCGCCGGCTTCGTTCGCGTTCGCTTCGACGTGCACGCCGAGCTCGTCCAGGATCTCGCGCGCGTCGTGCAGTACGTCCATCATGTGCGAGACCGGCGCGCCCTGGTAGCCGCCGACGTAGGCGACGCCCGACTGCAGCAGCGCCTTGGTGACCGCGAGGATGCCCTCGCCGTGGAAGGTCTCGCCCTCGCCGAGCTTGAGCTTCGCGACTTCGGCCTGGAAGGAGCGTTCCATCTAGACGAGCACCTTCGGCAGCCACACGGCGACCGCCGGCACGAGGAAAACCAGCACGAGGAGCAGCACGCTCATCGCGATGTAGGGCAGCACGCCGCGGAAGATGTCGGCCATGCGCACCTGCGAGGGCGATACGCCCTTCATCGTCATGAGGAGCAGCCCGTGCGGCGGGAGGAGCAGGCCGAGCTGCATGCAGATGAGGAACATGACGCCGAACCACACCGGGTCGACGCCGTATTTCTGCACGAGCGGCATGTAGATCGGAAGCGTGATCATCATCATGCTCACCTGCTCCACGAAGAGGCCAAGAAAAATCAGCAGCGCCATCATCGCGGCGATGACCTGCAGGGGCGAGAGCCCAAGCCCGGAGATCTCGGACACAAGGCCGTCGCTCGCGCCCGAGAAGGAGAGGATCTGCGAGAACGTGGTCGCCCCCACGATGATGAACAGGATCATTCCGGAGATGGCGGCGGTGCCGCGCAGCGCGACGAGCAGGTTGGAGAAGGTGAGCGCCCGGTAGGCGACGGCAAGCGCCATGGTGAAGAGCGCGCCGATCGCCGCGGACTCGGTCGGCGTCGCCCAGCCGGCCGACATCGATGCGACGACGACTACGAAGATGGAGACGAGCGGGAGGACGTACTGGAACAGGGGCTTGAGCTTCGCCCAGCCGCGGTATTCGACGAACTCGGTCGCCGGGGCAAGCGACGGATTCATCTTCACGCGCACGACGATATAGAGCACGAAGGCGGCGCTCAGGATGACCCCGGGCAGGACGCCGCCGATGAGGAGCTTCGAGATCGAGATACCCGAGAGGCTGCCGAGCAGGACCGTGAGCGCGGAGGGCGGAATCAGCATGTCCACCGCGCCGATCGCCATCAGCGGCCCCGTAGCCATCGCGGGGTGGTAACCACGCTGGAGCATCACGGGAAGCATCAGGCTGCCCAGCATCGCGGTCGTGGCGATCGTCGAGCCGGAAATCGCGGAGAAAATCGTCCCCGCGACCACCGCGACAACGGCGAGCCGCCCCGGCACCTGGCGGATCAGGCGCTCGACGCCGTCGATCACCTTGACCGCGAGCCCGGTATGGAAGAGCACTTCTCCCATGAGGATGAAGAGCGGGATGGGCGTGAGGGAGAAGGTCGCCACCGATCCGACGCTGTTCCGCGCGAGCTGGGTGAGCCCGGCCTGCCCGCCGAGGAAAAGCGCCGCGCCGACGAGGTTGATCACCATGAAGGAGAAAGCGACAGGCAGGCCGAGGAAGAGGAGGACGGTCGATCCGCCGAGCATGAGCCAGGCCGCGCTTGGCCAGTCCATCGCGCTCAGCCCGTGGAAACCGCGTCGTCGCGCGGTTCCCGCGGCCCCAGGTGCAGCCGGCGCAGGCGAAACGCCATCTCGAGCGACAGAGCAAGGAAAGCCAGCGGCAAGAGCGAGAGAAGCCACCATTCCGGCGTGACGAGCGTCTTGATGGACATTGCGCCGGAGGCATGGCTCGCATAGGCGGCTCGCGCGCCGAAGTAGGCCATCGTGAGGCAGCAGGCGCAGCCGAGCACGTCCGCCGTCCACTCGAAGACCCAGCCGAGGCCCGCAGGCACCGCCCGCAGCACGATGTCTACCCGGATGTGCTGGCCGCGCCGCAGCAGCCACGGCGCGGTGAGCATCGTGACCATGTAGAGCATCGCTTCCGAGATCTCGGTGCTCCACTCGAGGCTGGCCACCCCGGGCACGATCCGGACATTCCGGAGCAGCACGTCGCCGCAGATCATGAGCGTCATCGCGAGGATCAGGGCAGCCCCGGCTAGCGCGAGTGCATCGAGGAGTCGCCCGTAGGCGCGCTCGAGCCGGTCCAGGGCCGTGCCGCCAGGCGCCACTAGCGAGCGAGCAGCTTCTTCATCTGCGGGCCGTACTGCGGGCTCGCCTTGATCGCGGCGGCCCAGCCGACCTCGTTCGCCTTTTCGATGAAAGCGCGGTTGGTCGCCGCGTCGAAGGTGATCACCTGGATGCCGGCCTCGGCCTGGCGCTTCGCCTCGTTCTGGTTGTAGGACTTCCAGAACTCGTTGTCGCGCTCGAAGGCGAGCGCCTCGCGATCGAGGAACTCCCGCGCCTTTGCCGGCAGCGCCTTGTACTTGTCGAGGTTCATGATGAGCGAGACCTCGGCGTTGTAGAAGCCGGGGTCGACGCGGTACTTGGTCTTTTCCTGCCAGTTCAAGTCGAAGAGCAGGTGGATCGGCCAGCCATAGCCGTCGATCACGCCGCGCTCGAGCGCGGTGTAAACCTCGCCCGGCGCCGTGGTCATCACCTGGGCTCCGAGCGCCTGGAAGAAGTCCCTGTACACGGGCGTGATGCGGATCTTCAGGCCGGTCAGGTCCGGCTTGTCGATTTTCCTGTTGAGATAGAGGTGGAAGGGCGTGAACTCCACCACGCGCGCGAGGTAGCGCATGTTGCCCTTCTCGGCCCAGATCCTGTTGATGAGATCGTAGGCCCCGTTCTGGCGCTGCTCCGCCGCGCTCACCTCGGCGAGCTTGAGGTTGTCCGCCTCGGGCATGACGTTGGTGTAGTAGGCCCCCGTGGTCATCGCGATGTCGACGACGCCGGTCTTCACGGCGTTGCCCACCTCGAAGGTCGGGATGGCCTTCGGGCCGCCGATGAAGTTGATCTGCAGCGCGCCCTTGCCGTCCCGGTTCACCTTCGCGATCCAGTCGGTGGTGCGCTTCACGTAGAAGACGTTCTCGGGGAACGCGCTGACCAGCCGCAGGGTCGCTTCCTGCGCCGCAGCAACCGCCGGCAGGCAAAGCGCGACGCCGAGCGCGAGAAGACGTTGGATTCTCATGGTTTCCTCCTCCGGGGAATGCTCGCGAGCCTAGGCGCCGGCGCTCGTATTTGTCAAATCAATGGCACGGATGATATTAATCACGGCCGTGAATATCGCCGAGATCGACCTCAACCTCCTCCGCGCCTTCGACGCGGTTCTCCAGGAGCGCAGCGTCACGGGCGCCGCCAGGCGGCTCGGCCTTACGCAGCCGGCGGTCTCGAATGCGCTCGGGCGCCTGCGCGAGCGCTTCGAGGACGCGCTTTTCGTTCGCACGCCCTCCGGCATGGACGCGACGCCGTTCGCGCGCGAGCTCGGCGAGCCGGTGCGCCAGGCGCTCTCGCTCCTCGACGCCGCGCTCTCGCACGGGCCGGGCTTCGACCCGCGCACTTCGCGGCGGGCGTTCCGCTTTTACATGTCGGACATCGGCCAGGTCGAGTTCCTCCCCCCGCTCGTCGAGCGCGTGCAGCGCGAGGCGCCTGGCGTGCGCCTGGAGGCCGCGGCGATCGAGCTCGACGACGTGGGGGATGCGCTCGCCGCGGGCGCGCTCGACCTCGCCGTGGGCTTCCTTCCGGGCCTCGGGCCGCCGGTGCGGCGCCGGCGCCTCTTCCGCGACCCGTACGTATGCCTCATGCGCGCCGACCATGAAATCACGTCCTTGACGAAGAAACGATTCCTCGAGGCGTCGCATGTCCTCGTCCCCTACCGCGGCGGCGGGCACCGGGTGATCGAGGAGGCGCTCGAGCGCGCCGGCGTGGCACGAAGGATCGCGCTCCGGGTATCGCATTTCACGGTCGTGCCGATGGTGCTCGAGCGCAGCGACCTCTTGCTCGTCCTCCCGGGGCGCGTCGCGCGCGTCTTCGAGCGCCGGGGGAAGCTCAAGTCGCTCCCGCTTCCCGTCGCCATCCCGCCCGCGGACGTCGGCGTGCACTGGCACGAGCGCTACGATGCCGACCCCGGGAACCGGTGGCTGCGCGAGCGGCTCGTCGATCTCTTCACCGACTAGAATTCCGTCATGGCGGACCAGACGAAGCACGGCCTCGCGCGGGGCCTCACCAACTACGGCGACGCGGGCTTCTCGCTCTACCTGCGCCGCTCGTTCGCGAAGAGCATGGGCTACTCGGGCGAGATGCTCGCGCGGCCGGTCGTCGGCATTGCCGACTCGAAGAGCGGCTTCAACAACTGCCACAGGCATTTCCCGGAGCTCATCGAAGCGGTGAAGCGCGGCGTGCTCGCCGCGGGCGGCCTGCCGATCGAGTTCCCGACGGTGTCGCTCGGCGAAGTCTTCCTCAGCCCCACCTCCATGATGTTCCGCAATCTCATGTCGATCGACGTGGAGGAGATGGTGCGCGCCCAACCGATGGACTCGGTCGTGCTTATCGGCGGTTGCGACAAGACCGTGCCGGCGCAGCTCATGGGCGCGGCTTCTGCCGACGTCCCGGCGATCCAGCTCCTCGCCGGCCCGATGATGCCGACTTCCTTCCATGGCGAGCGCCTCGGCGCGTGCACCGATTGCCGGCGCTTCTGGGCGATGCACCGCGCAGGAAAGGTCGACGCGCGCGGAATCGAGGAAGTCGAGGGCAACCTCGCCACCACCGCCGGAACCTGCGCGGTCATGGGGACGGCCTCGACGATGGCTTCGATCGCCGAGGCGCTCGGCATGGCGCTTCCCGGCACGGCGGCCATCCCCGCGGTGCACGCCGATCGCCTGCGCGCCGCGGAGGCGAGCGGCAAGCGGGCGGTGGAGCTCGCGAAGAACCCGCTGCGGCCGTCGCAGATCATCGCCGAGAAATCGGTCGAGAACGCGCTCCGCGTGCTCCTCGCGATCGGCGGCTCCACGAACGCGATCGTGCATCTCACCGCCATCGCCG